>JBBEDG010000001.1:0-9287 GCA_040881405.1 Flavobacteriales bacterium
GGCGTCTTCGCGCATGTGCATCAGAAGGCCGCGCATGGCATCGTACTCCGCGCGGTCGCTCACGTGTCGCAGCACGTAGGCGCGTTCCTCTTCCAACAGCTCATCGAAACTGCGTTCCTGCATCAGGATCTCGATGTCCTCGGGGTCGTATCGTTCACGCCTGTCCATGTGGGCTAAGGGCTTTTGGGTCGAATTCCTTCAGGCGTTCGGCCAGTTTTTTCAAGGTGTAGAAAATGCGCGACTTAACAGTGCCTTCGCTGCACCCGAAGGCCACCGCGATCTCCTTGATCGCCATGTCCTCGTGGAAGCGCATCACGAAGGTGGCCTTCTGGTCGGGGTCAAGGCGGTCCAGTTCGGCATCAAGCCGCAGGCGGAAGCGTTCGCGGTCCACGCCAACACCGCCTTTGGCTTCCTCCCGATCTGTTCCGTTCATCAAATGCGGTTCGGCAGCTTTCACCACTTCCGCGTGGCGGTAAGCGTTCTTGCACATGTTGTTGGCCACGCTGAACAGCCAGGTGCGGAAGGGCCTGGCGGGATCGTAGCTCCGCGGATTTCTCGCCAGCTTGGTGAAGAGGTCCTGCAGATGGTCCTGCGCCTTTTCGCGATCCTGCCACAGCATGCGGTGGAAGTAGTTCAGCAGGCGCCGGTGGTAGCGGTCGTACAAGGAAGCGAAGGCCTTGTCGTCGCCGCCCACAACGAGCTCCATCAGGCGCTCATCGTCCAGCTTGTCGTATGCTTTGCCCAGCAGCGCCATGCCTTAGTGTTCAAGGATGCCGAGGGTGTACAACACCGATGTGGACTTGATCGCCGTGGCGAAGCGGCGCAGTTCAAGCTCCATTTGCGAAGCCTTGGCCTCGTTGCCAGTGCTTCTGTAATGCTGCAGCAGGATGGAGGCGGGGAGGAGGTAGTTGCGGGATAGCGGACCCGCGGTCAGGGGCTTGCTGAATCGACTCCAGCGTTGCTCGAGCAATGGGATATTTTCCACCGGGGTCTTGCTGTACTTCAGCGCCAGCCCCACCGCGTAGGTCTCCTGACTGAAGAGAGCCAGACGCTCAGGACCCAACGCCAAAGAGAGGTACACCGGACGGTTTGTTCCGCTGGCAACAAAACGGGTCAGGAACTCGGTGGAAGAGCCAGGCACTGCACCCTTTGCTCCACCTGTTGCCCAGCTCGTTCTCCGGTAGTTCGCATCCTCCAACAAGCGAACGTCGATCACCAGCAGGTCCTTGCGTTTCCCTTCGGCGTATTGCCGCACCCAAACGGGATAAGCGTCCATTTCACCGGCCACGAAGAGCACGGCGTTCGGTTCCACCGAGAGCAAGAGGTCGTCGGCGGCCTGCATGAAGCCAGCTACGATACCACCCCGCGCCTTCATTGCGTTGGCACGATCCTTCATGCCCTGCGCACTGTTGCGGCGCACGGCATCCGCAAGCTGTGGACCAAGTAGCTCAGGCCGGTCGCCCGCTACAATTGCTGCACGTTGCAGGGCATCAAAGGCCTGGGCAGAAGGGAAGCCAAGGTAGAATTCCGCCATGTGCGCCTCGAAGCTTTGCGGGGCTGTGCGCTGCAATTCGGAGGAAAGTCGGATAAGAGCTTCACGGTCTCCTGCCTTCAGTTCGCCTTTCCCGTGGGCCAAAGCCGCGTTGCGCTCACTTCGGAACAGGTTGAAGCGGGCCGTAAGGTCGGCATGGCTTTCATCGGCACACACTGCCCGCCATGCGTCCGTGGTGCGTTCGAGTTCATCCGCGTTCCACGCCCCTTGGATGGGGTCGAGCACAGCGGAAGCTGCTTGCGGTGATGCACTGCCCGACTGCGCATGGATAGTGCCCGGCAGCAAGACCAACACAGTGAACAGGGTTGCGAACAAGAAGGGTGGATGGACCATTTGCTAACTGTCTTCGGAAACCGGTACACGCACCATGCCGAAAGGTTCGATCATGCGCAACTACCTTTGTAAAGGAAGCAGATGGAGAACGAGGAAGCAAAGAACCGCTTGCGCGAACGCTTGAACGAAGTACACGATTGGCCTTCAGTGTATATGTTCAAATTCGTTTTGGAACCCGATGAGGAACGGCTGCAGGCCTTGCTGGCGCTGTTCCCCTCGGAAAGCGAGGTACTTCGGCGCTACTCCACCGGTGGCAAATATTTGAGCATTACCGTGAAGGAGGTGATGCTCAACGCGGAAGAGGTGATCCAACGGCACGATACGGCTTCAACCATCAAAGGCGTCATCGTGCTATGAATTGGTCCTTCGATCTTGTTACCATTCGTACGGCGCTACTTATCACCTTGTCGATCCTGTTGGTGGTCGTTGCCTTCCGTCGTTTCAGGCAGTCGGTATTGCGCAAGGATGTACCCGCGATCAACCACGCTGAATTGCTTCTGCTGGAGGTTGAATACCACCCGAACCGCTTGCGCGTTCTTATGCACATGCCGAGCAACGAGCTTCTTCACATGGCCCTTCTGGACCAGCAGCACGCGCCCCTGCACTCCTGGTCCGACTCCACTCTGGCGCGTGGGCAACATGAGCTGGCCTTGATGCTTCCTGCCTTGGAAGATGGCGAATTCTACTTCGAAGTTCGCAGCAGCACGCAACGCACGGTGCGTGGTTTTCGTCTCCAGCAGGCATGAGCACAATGCGATCCATCACCCTTGGAGTTGCCGCGCTGTTGAGTGCTCATGTCCTTGGGCAATCGGCCAAGCGGCTTCCCGATGTGTCCACCACCTTCAAGGGGACACTGGTCCTGCCAGCCCCTTTGACGAACCCCTTGTTCAACAGCGTTACCGAGACCTTGGGCCAGATCGATGCGGTGGTCCAATTCCCCCTTGCCAAAGGCCTTGGGGCCGGCGTAGGCGGGAAGATGACCTGGTTCGGGGTGAAGGAGCGGGCCTTGGCGCCGGATGTTACCAGTGGTGATATCCGCAAGGCCACCTTTTTCGGCAAACTGCAATATGAGCAGTACACGGGCGATCGTACGTTCTATGAGTTGAGCGTTCGCGCTGGCTCCAGCAGCTATGAATTCGATTGCCCCACCTGTTCCGACGACAGCAGGAGAACGGTGTTCCACTGGGGTTTTGGCGTGGGCTACTATGTGCATGCCACGGAGAACCTCGCCTTTGGGCTCACCCTCGGTTACGAGCGGGATGCTACTCGTTTCAGCACTACCGACCTCGGCCTTGAAGCCTTTCCAGGAAGGGTTCAGACCGTTGAGAAGAGCGAGTTCCAGAACTTTCTGATCGGCATGGGCTTCAGCACCCGGCTGCGCCGCAGCGAGGAATCCAAGGCCGGCTGGTAGAACCGTTGAGCTTAAAAAGCGAACGGCCCGCTTCGTGCGGGCCGTTGCAATTGTCGTCAAGACAGTGGGCTCACTCGGCGCCTTCCACGGGTGGCTCCTCCTTGGCCTCTCCTTCGGCCTTGCTCACCTTCTTCTTGCCTTTCGCCACCTTCACCTGAAGGTCGCTCTTGTCCTTGTTCAAGCTCACGGAGATCTTGTCGCCTTCCTCGATCGACTGGTTGATGATCTCCTCGGCCATCGGATCCTCGATGAACTTCTGGATGGCGCGCTTCAGCGGACGGGCACCGAACTTCTCATCGTAGCCTTTCTCGGCCAGGAAGTCCTTGGCATCGTCGGTCAGCTTCAGATCGTAGCCCAACTCGGCAACGCGCTTGTAGAGGTAATCCAGCTCGATATCGATGATCTTGTGGATGTCGCCGCGCGTGAGGCTGTTGAAGATGATGATGTCGTCGATCCGGTTCAGGAACTCGGGTGCGAAGGCTTTCTTCAGGGCCTTCTCGATCACACCGCGGTTGCTATCATCCTGTGCGGAGGCCTTGGCGTTGGTGCCGAAACCAACACCCTTCCCGAAGTCGCTCAGATCACGCGCCCCGATGTTGGAGGTCATGATGATAATGGAGTTCTTGAAGTCGATGTGGCGCCCGAGGCTGTCGGTCATCTTGCCATCGTCCAAGGCTTGCAACAGCAAGTTGAACACATCCGGGTGGGCCTTCTCGATCTCGTCCAGCAGGATGATGGAGTAGGGGCGGCGGCGCACCTTTTCGGTAAGCTGTCCGCCTTCCTCGTAGCCTACATAGCCGGGAGGTGCACCGATCAAGCGGCTCACGGAGAACTTCTCCATGTACTCGCTCATGTCGATGCGGATCAGCGCATCATCGGTATCGAAGAGGTAGCGCGCGAGTTCCTTGGCCAGCTGGGTCTTACCGACACCGGTGGGACCCAGGAAGATGAACGAGCCAATGGGGCGGTTCGGGTCCTTCAAGCCTGCACGGTTGCGCTGGATGGCTTTCACCACCTTCACGACGGCATCTTCCTGTCCGATCACCTTGCCCTGCATCTCATCCTTCATCCGGCGCAGCTTGCCGCTTTCCTTCTCGGCTATGCGTGTGACAGGAATGCCGCTCATCATGGCCACAACTTCGGCCACGTTGTCTTCGCTCACCGTTGTGCGGTTGGTCTTGCTCTCTTCCTCCCACTGTTTTTTGGCGCGGTCCAGTTCCTCCAGCAACTGGCGCTCGGTGTCGCGCAGCTTGGCGGCCTCTTCGTAGCGCTGGCTGCGCACCACACGGTTCTTCTCTTCCTTGATATCCTCGATCTTCTTCTCCACATCGAGGATGGCTTTGGGCACCACGATGTTGCTGATGTGGACCCGGCTGCCGGCCTCGTCCATGGCATCGATGGCCTTATCGGGGAGGTGGCGGTCCGTGATGTAACGTGCTGTGAGTTTCACGCAGGAGTCGATAGCCTCCTGTGTGTAGTTCACACTGTGGTGGTCCTCGTATTTCTCCTTGATGTTGTTCAGGATCTGAATGGTCTCATCGATGGAGGTGGGTTCCACCAACACCTTCTGGAATCGGCGCTCCAAGGCACCGTCCTTCTCGATGTACTGGCGGTACTCGTCCAGCGTGGTGGCACCGATGCACTGGATCTCGCCGCGTGCCAGAGCAGGCTTGAACATGTTGCTGGCATCCAGGCTTCCGCTGGCGCCACCGGCACCAACAATCGTGTGGATCTCGTCGATGAAGAGGATCACGTCCGGGCTGTTCTCCAGCTCGTTCATCACCGCCTTCATGCGCTCCTCGAACTGGCCGCGGTACTTGGTGCCTGCCACCAGGCTGGCGATGTCCAGGGCCACGATGCGCTTGCCGAAGAGCACGCGGCTCACCTTGCGCTGAATGATGCGCAGCGCAAGGCCTTCCGCAATGGCGCTCTTGCCCACACCGGGTTCGCCGATCAACACGGGGTTGTTCTTCTTGCGGCGGCTCAGGATCTGGCTTACGCGCTCGATCTCCTTCTCGCGACCCACGATCGGATCAAGCTTGCCGTCCTCGGCCATCTTCGTCAGGTCGCGACCGAAGTTGTCCAGCACCGGGGTCTTGCTCTTGCTGTCGCCTTGTTTACGGGCACCTCCACCGCCGCCACCGGCCGGAAATCCGCCGGCATCGTCATCGTCGTCCTCGGTTCCTGAAGGACCCTGCGCCTTGGGCTTGCTGATGAAGGTGTCGCCGGTAATGCCTCCGTTGGCCAGGATGGCATCCACCTCGTGTTTCACATTCTCATAGTCCACGCGGAACTTGTGCAGGGTGCGCGTGGCCAGGTTATCCTCGTCCTTCAGCATGCTGAGCAACAAGTGTTCGGTATCGATCTGCGGGCTCTTGAAGAGCTTGGCTTCGAGGAAGGTGATCTTCAGCATCTTCTCGGCCTGCTTCACCAGAGTGATCTTGTCCTTGTCCGGCGGTCGCATGGCGCTGGCGGGCTCCATGGAGCCTTCCATCACTTTGCGCAGCTCGTCCAAGTCCACTTCCAAGCGCTGTAGGATGCGCACCGCATTGCCATCGCCTTCGCGGATAAGGCCGAGCAGGATGTGCTCGATGCCGATGAAGTTGTGGCCCAAGCGCAATGCCTCCTCACGGCTGAAGGTGATCACATCGCGGACCCTGGGAGAGAATTTGGCGTCCATTCTGGTCGATTTCGGTTCTATTCGCTGCGGTCATCACGACCGCTCGCATGGTTGCTAAGGTACACTGCCATCCAAGGGGGCAAGCTATTCAACGCCATATTGGTGGCCCTGTTCGCTGCGCTTTCATTTATCCACAAAGCAATGTGACCTTGTGGAAAACTACCCGTGCGCTACTCTTACTGAGCAGACTACTTTCGGGCTCCCTTTCGGAAGGCCTGTGAACAAGCATCGGGCCACCGTTCAGAACAGTAGATCATGGCAGAAGGAGAGAAGATCATACCGATCAGTATAGACACCGAGATGCGCACCGCCTACATCGATTACTCGATGTCGGTGATCGTGAGCCGGGCCTTGCCCGACGTGCGCGATGGCTTGAAACCCGTTCACCGCCGCGTGCTCTATGGCATGCAGGATCTGGGCGTACTAAGCAATCGCGCGCACAAGAAGAGCGCCCGTATCGTGGGCGAAGTGCTTGGTAAGTACCACCCCCACGGCGACAGCAGTGTGTACGATGCCATGGTGCGTATGGCGCAGGACTGGAGCTTGCGCTATCCTTTGGTGGATGGCCAAGGCAACTTTGGCAGTATCGATGGTGACAGTCCGGCAGCAATGCGCTACACCGAGGCACGCCTGCGGAAGATCGCCGAAGAGGTGCTGGCCGACCTGGATAAGGAAACGGTGGACATGCGCGCCAACTTCGACGACTCGTTGGAGGAGCCCACAGTGATGCCCACCAAGATCCCCAACCTGCTCATCAACGGGGCATCGGGTATCGCAGTAGGTATGGCCACCAACATGCCGCCCCACAACCTCAGCGAGGTGTGCGACGGCATCGCAGCGTACATAGAGAACAAGGACATCGACGTGGACGGTCTGATGGAGCACATCAAGGGCCCCGACTTTCCGACGGGCGGCGTGATCCGCGGCGTGGAAGGTATCCGCGAAGCCTACGAGACCGGTAGGGGTAGGGTGGTACTGCGCGCTGCATGCCACATCGAGGAGGATGACCGCACGGGTCGCGAAACCATCATCTGCACCGAGATCCCCTTCCAGACCAACAAGGCCGTGCAGCTCGTGAAGGGCGTGGCCGACCTGGTGAACGACAAGAAGATCGAGGGCCTCAGCGATGTCAACGACTACAGCGACCGCACGGGCATCCGCATCGCCTACGAGGTGAAGCGCGAGGCCATGGGCACCGTGGTTCTGAACCAGCTGTTCAAGTACAGTTCGTTGCAGACCAGCTTCAGCATCAACAACATCGCCCTGGTGGGTGGTCGCCCAATGCTGCTGGGGCTGAAGGCGATGATCCAGCACTTCGTGGAGCACCGCCTGGACGTTATCGTGCGCCGCACCCGGTTCGACCTGCGCAAGGCCGAGGAGCGTGCCCACATTTTGGAAGGTCTGCTCATTGCCCTGGACCACCTGGATGCCGTGATCGCTTTGATCCGCGCCAGCGCCAGCCCCGATATCGCCCGCGAAGGCCTCATGACTGAGTTCGCGCTCAGCGAGATCCAGGCCCGCGCGATCCTCGACATGCGTTTGCAGCGCCTCACAGGCCTGGAGCGCGACAAGATCAAGGAGGAATACGCCGAGCTCATGACGCTCATCGAGTACCTGCGCTCCGTGCTGGCGGACGAGAACCTGCGCATGGAGATCGTGAAGAAGGAGACCTTGGAGGTGAAGGAGAAGTACGGCGACAAGCGTCGCACCTCCATCCTTACCACCAGCGGCGACATGCGCATGGAGGACCTTATCGCGGACGATACCGTGGTGGTCACCATCAGCCACCTGGGCTACATCAAGCGCACCAGCCTCAGCGAATTCCGCACCCAGGGCCGTGGCGGCAAGGGAAGCCGTGGTAGCACCACCCGCGACGAGGACTTCCTGGAGCACCTCTTCGTGGCCACCAACCACAACTACATGCTCATCTTCACCCAGAAAGGCCGTTGCTACTGGATGCGCGTGTTCGACATTCCGGAAGGCACCCGCCAGAGCAAGGGTAGGGCCATCCAGAACCTGGTGCAGATAGAGGGCGATGATAAAGTGGTTGCCTACCTCAACATCACCGACCTGAAGAACGAGGAGCACCTGAAGAACCACTTCGTGGTGCTGTGCACGAAGAAGGGCGTGATCAAGAAGACCACGCTGGAGGCCTACAGCCGCCCACGTTCCAACGGTATTATCGCGGTGAACATCCGCGAGAACGACGAACTGCTGGAGGCCAAGCTCACCAACGGAAGCAACCACATCATCCTGGCCAGTCGCGATGGTCGTGCGGTACACTTCAACGAAGGCGATGTTCGTCCCATGGGCCGTAACGCCAGCGGTGTGCGCGGCATGAACCTCACTGGTGGATCGGAGACCAACGAGGTCATCGGCATGATCACTGTGGATAGCGCAGAGCTCTCCACCCGCCAGGTGTTGGTGGTGAGCGAGAAGGGCTACGGCAAGCGTTCCGCGATCATGGACGAGGCCGGCGAATACGCCTACCGCATGGTGAACCGCGGTGGCAAAGGGGTGAAGACCCTACAAGTGACGGACAAGACCGGCGCACTGATCGCCATCAAGGACGTGAAGGACGATGATCAGTTGATGATCATCAACCGCAGTGGACTTACCATTCGCATGGGTCTGGACGAAATGCGGGTGCTGGGCCGTGCCACACAAGGTGTGCGCCTGATCGAGCTGCGTAAGAACGACCAGATCGCCGCTGTGGCCAAGATCGACAGCGAGCTGAAGGAGGATGAACTGCCCGAGGACCTTGAGGAAGGTGAGGGCCAGGGCGACGAAACCTCGAATGGCACCGATGTTGCAGAAACGAGCGAGGACGACGCTCCAAGTGAAGATTGACCCTTAGAAACCAAGGAACCAATGAAGACCTGCCTTACCATAGTGCTTTCTGCCGCAACGCTGGGCCTTTCCGCCCAGAACGTGAACGTGGTGAATGCCTACAATTACATGGGATCCGGCGAATACGCCAAGGCCGCAGAGTACATCGAGCCCGCGACCCAGGACGCCAAGACCAGTGTGAACGAGAAGACCTGGCGCTACCGCGGCGAGATCTACCGCATGATCGCCATGGGCGAGGACGCAAGCCTGAAGGCGATGTTCCCCGATGCCATTGACAAGGCCATCGATAGCTACTTGAAGGCCAACGAACTGGATACCAAGGGAGCTTATAAGACCGAGAACATGCGTGCCCTGAATGCGTTGCAGGCCCAAAGCTTGAACACCGGCAACGATGCCTTCACCGCCAAGGAGTATGATAAGGCCATCGCCTTGTACGGCAATTCGGAGCGCATCGCCAAGGC
>JBBEDG010000002.1:0-9274 GCA_040881405.1 Flavobacteriales bacterium
TCAGCATGCTGTACGAAATGCGGGGCGACATCGACAGTGCCTTGTACTACGGCCGCAAGGGATTGGTGTTGGTGGAGGAACTCAACGACAGCACCGGCCTGCCATACGGACTCAACCGCGTGGCACTCTACCTGCTCTACAGGGAACGTTTCGAAGAGGCCCGCGATCTGATCCTGCGCGCCGATACTATTCGTCGTCTCACTAAGGACGAACATGGACTGGCCGAGCAGCAGATCTACTTCGGTGACCTCTACCAAGCTTGGGGCAGATTTCCGGAGGCAGTCCTCTATTTCGAGGAGGCCATACGCCGTGCGCGCCAAGTGAAAGTGCCCTACATGGAGCAGTACTGTCAGGAGCGCTTGGCCGAGGTACACGAACAGCAAGGGGATGTGGGCGCTGCACTCGCTGCCACGCGCCGCGCCTTCGCCATCAAGGACAGCCTCTTCAACGAAAGCAACAGCAAGACCATCCTCGAGTTGGAGCAACGCTACCAAGTGGCGGAGAAGGACCGCTCCATCGCCGAGCTGGGTGCCGAAGCCGCGCGCCGCCAGCTCTACATATGGATCAGCTTGATCGCCTTGGTGTTGGTGGTAGTGAGTGGTTTGCTCTTTTACCAAGTGAAACAGCGCCGCCTGCGTGCCGAGCGCGATGCCGCCATCATTGCCGAACGCGATGCCGGACTGAAGGCCGTGTTCGAGGCCACGGAAAGCGAACGCCGTAGGCTTGCCGCCGAATTGCACGATGGCATCGGCCAACAATTGGGTGGTTTGAAACACCGCCTGGAAAGCATCAAGGGTGGCAATGGCCTTTCAGCACCGTTGGACGAAGTGATCCACATCGTGGACGATACCAGCCGCGAAGTGCGCGACCTTGCCCACCAGATGATGCCCAAAGCACTGAGCCGTGTGGGTCTGGTGCCGGCCTTGCAGGAGATGCTCCAGCGCAGTTTCCACGGCACCGGTGTGCAGTGTGCTTTCGACCACTTCGGCGTGGATGCGGATCTTCGCCCCGAGTTGGCCACCGGCCTCTACCGCATCGCGCAAGAGCTGGTCGGCAACATCCTGAAACATGCTGAAGCTACCCAGGTGGATGTGCAGTTGCTGCGCAACAAGGAGTATCTGGTGTTGCTGGTGCAAGACAACGGCAAAGGCTATGCGCCCGGCACATCTTCCGGGATCGGCCTACGCAACATCACTGACCGCGCACGTTCCCTGGGCGGCACCTTCACCATCAGCGGTAGCGCGCAGCAAGGCACCGAGGCCAGCGTGCGCGTACCCATCCACATTCCCATACCTGCATGAGCAGTTCCAGTACCACCATACGCATTCTGCTCGCTGACGATCACCGCATCATCACCGATGGCCTGCAAGGCATGCTCGCCAGTGTGCCAGATATCGAGTGCATCGGTATGGCCGCGAACGGAGCCGAAGCCATCCACGCCGTGGAACACTTGGCCGTGGATGTGGTACTCATGGACATCGACATGCCCGTGCTGGACGGGCTGGCCGCCACTGAACGGATAAAGGAAAGGTGGCCGCAGGTGAAGGTGATCATCCTGAGCATGCACGACGAAGCCGCCATGGTACAACGCATGATGGAGCTGGGCGCCGATGGCTACCTGGTGAAGAACTGCGGCCGCGAGGAACTGCTGCTCGCAATCCGCGATGTGCATGCCGGGCGCAAGCACTTCGGCAGCGCGCTCATGGAAAGTCTGCTGAGCCAACGCACCGAGAACGCCGCCCAAAGTGGCCTGCTGAAGGACCTCAGCGAACGCGAAACGGAAGTGCTCACCGCCCTCGCCGAAGGCCTCACCAACAAGGAGATCGGCGAGCAACTCTTCATTAGGCCCCGCACCGTGGACACCCGCCGCACCAACCTGATGAAGAAGCTGGATAAGCACAACATTGCGGGACTTGTGCGGATCGCGATCAAGGCGGGGTTGGTGAAGTTGTGGGCCTACAGTAGTGCCGCCGGAGAGGTGTTTTGTGGGCTTGATCTCTATGGGTGTTGGATGTTATCATATTCGCCATCAGCACCGATCGCAATGGAACGCCTCTATATTGTGAACGCTCCGGTACACGTTGTTTCCTGTTGACCTATTAACCAAAACACCATAGGCCATGAGAACGATACGATGTCAATTGAAAGCCGCTGGGTTGGCGGTAGGCCTTTTTCTCTGGAATGGAGGGGGCGGCAACACGACGAATGCCCAAGATCCTTTGTGGATGATAGGCAGCAGCCAGGTCCACTTCCCACAAGAGCCCGCGACCAACGTCAGCACATCTCCGCTGCCCCAGTCGTTCGACCCCAGCTTTCCCGATCGATACCAGTACCAAGGGCAGGTCGCGGAGCATACCCAGAACATCCAGTATGACGATGAGGGCAATGTGCTGTTCTTCGTTGTGGACGGGAACATCTACAACCGCGATGGCTTGCTGATCGCTGATGGCGCCGAGGATATCGATGATCGCGATTGCGAGGTCTGTTTCCTTGGTGGGGTGCAGGTGCATATCATACCTGTTCCCGGTAGCTGCACGCGCTATTACGTCCTTGGCTTGTTCTTCAACGACTTCAATCGTGACGCAGCTGCGGCTGAGGAAAGTGCAATGGTGCGATGGGGTGTTCTGGATATGGGTCTTCGCACAGATTTGCCGATATACGAGGACGCTTGCACTCCAGTGAACGGCAGATTCCTTGATGCTACGGAATTAACACAAACCCCGGTGTACGGCGCTGCGAGTGCTTCATCTTGGGGGAATGGTTGGGAGGTTATAACGCCAGTGAACGCTCCGGACCAAGCATTCTACTATCTCCAGCAAGGCGTGCTATACTCTGGCCCCGGTGGAGGACAGGTCGGTCCCGCTGGGCCCCTACACGGCGCAAGCCTACAGCTTGAGCCAGGTGGCCGCACAGCCATGGTAGTGCGCTGTGATCAAGGGTTGGTTATCCTTGACATCACTGCAACTGATATCTGGAAGGTGCCGTCACCGTTCTTGTCCGCAGGGTATTGGCCTTTTGTTGTGCCTGGGCCATTCGATCCGGATCCTAACGTGATAGTGCCTGACATCTACAACATTATCGATAACGACAGGTCGCAGCGAGCGGACATGGCTCTTCATTACATGAATGGTGCGCTCCAGGTTGCTTGGTCTAGCTACAGCTGGTATGAAGTAACACCCGGGGAACGGTTCAGCCGGACAAGGGTCAGCCGCTGGCAATTCCAACTGGCACCCGGAACACCATTTGCGGTTCAACCGAACATCCCGTTCCTCCCTTCCGGAGGAGCCAATCCAACCACCTATTTCCTGGACAACTATGCGGATGTTGACCCTCCCCTGGACTATTTCGGCAACCCCATTCTGCGCCCTGCGTTGCCCGGCGTGGAATTCTCTCCCAACGGTCGTTACCTCTACTTCATCAAATCGCCCAACTTCGCTTTGCCGACCGGTGGTGTGGAAAGCAACTTCGGCTACATCGATCAGCAATGGGAGTTTGGTGACCCTGGTGACCAGATAACGCTGATACCCATCGGTACTGGCGACGAGAGCACCAAGTTGGTGGACTCGCAACTGGACATCAATGTTGGGCCAGATGGAACGGGGACAGCACTGTACGCGCTATCCGCGGATGTGGACCAGCAATGGCTTAGTGTCTTCCGCGATCCCGATAACCCAACTACTGGCACATGGGAGATGGAGTACCTGTCACTGCCCGATGTAGCTTCCTTTACCGAGGATAATTCGCCAGCGACGCAATTCCGTTTTTTGAACAGAAGGCTCTATCGTTCCACCAACCTGTTGGCGCAGCAGAATTCGGGCTGTTGTGAGGACTTGGCGCTTACCCGAGATAGAAGCACTACGATAACCCCAGGTTGCCAAACCATTTGGTCGCCAGGAAACAATCCGTTCTACAACACCCTTGCGCCAATTGACGTGGTCACGGAGCTTCGGATAGCTGCTGGTGTATCGGTTTCGGCCACGGATATGGAATTCCGCTTTGCGCCGGACGCTGTGTTGGTAATTGAGCCAGGCGCAACCTTCATCTCCAACAATTGCACGTTCACAGCATCGTGCGGAGGCCAATGGAAGGGGATACGGGTCGAAGGCACCACAAGCAATTGGCAGCAGCAGTCCGGTTCACAAGGGCGCTTGTTCCTGGAACCCGGCTCTGTTGTGGAACACGCCGAGATAGGTGCATGGACCGCCCGCGAAATTAGCAGTGGAGCGCCGGATCCATTGCGGTTCGGTGGTATTGTCCGTTCAAATGGCGCAACGTTCATGGACTGTACCACGGGTATTCGGATCGAACGTTTCCATAGGACAGTACCCTTCCTTGGGATCGAACTCAATAACCTCTCCAGCGTTTCCAATACCGGCTTTCTCACCACCGAGAACTGGATGGGACAAGGTAACCCTTATGCACACGTCTATTTATATGACGTGAATGGCATATCTATAACGAATTCCCGCTTCGCTAACGAAGCGTTCGAGTTGTTCGGACACTACGATCGAGGATGGGGTATCGTTGGCTTGGATGCGGCCTTCACATGCTCCGGCAGCATAGGGTCGGGCCACTACTTCAACAATCTCACTGTTGGTGTAATTGGGAGTACACCGAATGCTTTGGAGCGCTACGTTGTGAACGGGATGGCATTCACGGACAACATTATGGGCGTTGCCGACCTTGGCAGTACAGGCGCGCGCATTACCCGCAACATATTCCAACTACTGGACGACGAGAATGAGTTGAGCTACGGCATACAGCTCTTTTCCAGTGAATTCTACACCATAGAG
Source organism: Flavobacteriales bacterium (assembly GCA_040881405.1). Classification (GTDB taxonomy): domain Bacteria; phylum Bacteroidota; class Bacteroidia; order Flavobacteriales_F; family PHOS-HE28; genus PHOS-HE28. The sequence continues at coordinate 4,794 of JBBEDG010000002.1, forward strand.
CGCAACCACTTCACACGGACGCTTGGTACGGGATACAATTGCGTCGGCATCAGTTTCATGGGCACCGCGATAGGGGGTAATCAGGTCTACGACAACGTTTACGATAAGGTCACCGTAGGCAATTGGGTGCAAGGCCAATTGCGCAACCCCAACCTGCCCATGGTAATTGCGCCCGGCTTGCAAATGCGCTGCGGCACCCACGTAGACAACTTCATTACCCATCTCTACACCGATGAAGCAGTGGTTCAAATGCAGCAAGGCTTGCCTTTCGGCGGTCCACAGAACCTCGCGAACAACGAGCACCTCAGCACCCCTGTTTGTGACCCCAGCGACATTACGGTGCCCTCCTTTCACCCGTACGTAGTCGCGTTCCAGAACTACAGTCTGTTTGTTAACTACAACTTCTACGGCCATCCTTCCAGTCCAGAACAGAGGCCCAGTTGCGTTGAGGATGAGTTCGGTGTGCCTGAGGCTATTGGTGGAGTCGGGGATTGGTTCTATGATTTAGTACGAGTCAATCAAACCCAGCCCTTCGACAAAAACTTGCATTGCAGTAGTGGTGTATTGGACATCGAAGAGAATTTTCAGGGACTCATGGCAGGTTCCCTTTCCTCAGATTACCAGCAAACCGTCGCCGCCTTGGGCAGTGCCGTGAATACCTATCAAGGCACTGTGGACCAAGGTCAGAAAGTGGACCTGCTAGAGGCGCTGAGGCAACAGCCGACTCTGCCAAGCCATGAGCTACGGGATGTTCTGTTGGCCCATCACCCACTTAGTGATGAAGTGTTGAAGGAGACCATTTTCCGGGCCGAGCCACTGGACCCTTGGCACTTGACCCAGGTGCTGATAGCCAACAGTCGCCTGAACGGCTGGGTGTTGCAGGCCGTGGAGGAAGCGGAAATATTGCCAGATTACTTCCGCTACTTGGTGAAACAAGCCCAGTCAGGCGAGGTCGGAGTTAAGTATTTGCTGGAACTGGAGATCCTGCAACGGCAGAATGAAAAAGATTTCCTGCTGCGGCGCTTGGTGGATGCTTGGGCCAGTGACACCCTGCATGCGCAGAAAGAGGACTCTGTGTTGGCCCTGCTCCATGCGGATGTAACAGGGTACGGCACACAGGGGGCCTACATGCAACATGTCCTGCAAGGCAACGCTGCGGCGGCAAGCAGTCTTGCACAAGCCCTGAACTCTTCTCCTTGGAACGGAGACTTGGTCGAATACGGTGCTATGCTTTCTCTGGCTGGTGGCGAATGGATCGGATTGAAAGGCAGCGAAACGACCCTGCGGCGCATGGCCTTTGAGCATAGCCCCGGCAGTGGCGCGTTGGCTTGGGCAACGCTGTTGGCCATGCAAGAATTGGATAGCGTACCAATGCCGCAGTTGCCGGGAATGATGAAAAGCGTGGTGCCACAACGCCCTCAGCGACACCTTGAGAACGAAACTCCAGTAATCGGCGTGCTGCCCAATCCTGCCAGTGACCGCATCGCGTTTACCACACCCCTTCATGACGTCTTTGAGCATGGGGTCTTGGAGATCTTCGATGCGCAGGGCCATTTGGTGAATACTCTACCGCTTAATGGGCGGCGCGGTCTAATTGAAAGCACCGTAGCAGCTTGGCCTCCTGGTTTGTATATCGTTCGGCTGATGGTGGCCGGTAAACCTATTGGCAGCACCAAGTTCACCGTAGCGCGATGAAAACAATAATGATTATGGGTCTCACCTTGTCCGGATGCCTATGTGCATCGGGACAAGGTGGATTCATTTCACACTTCGATTCGGTACAAGGAGGGCAAGGTGGGTTTGGAACTTCTGTGCGGGAGATCGTTAATGGCTACTTACTCTTTAGTCTTGCGGGGTCGCATGATGGTACAAATGCCTCGCACGTATTTGTCTGGAAACTTAATGAACAAGGGTACTATGAGTATGGCTTTGAACATAGGTATGGTGATGGCCGTAACTACGACATTGGCTACTTGGATGCATTAGCTGATTTTCCGGATCAAAGCTTTGCTTCTGCAATTGCTGAGGGATGGGGTTATTCTGGAGAAACGTGGCTATACAGCTTTGATGCAACAGGGGATACTCTATCAAGAAAATTCTTGATGACCTATCCCGAACAGGAAGCCAAGACAATTGCTATTCGCCAAACGCGCCGGTCTTTGTACGGCGGGTACCTCTTATGTGGATTTTTTAGTAGCCCCGAAGTATTTACCCAAGCCCTCTTAGTTAGGGTCGATTCTGAAGGAGACACCCTCTGGACCAAGCGGTATGGAGAACCTGAGGATGCCACGGTTGCACTGGGCGTGGAACCGTACGTTGACGGAGGCTACATATTGACCGGTTATTGGGATTATGGTGGACCCTGGAACCGTTCCTTCTTGATACGAACAGACAGTCTGGGGCAACAATTATGGCGTAGGAACTACGGCGGCATTGCTGGGCAGAACGGTGCGGTCCGCATAGCTGCTGATGGTGGCATACTTACTTGGAGCCTATACCGGGAGCCGGGCTGGGAGCTGGATTGGAACCAGATGATGCTTACCAAATGGACACCAAGTGGGAGCATCCAGTGGCAGCGCAAAGTGCATAAGAACTATTTCGTCACAACACAGGACATGGAGATCTTGCCCGATGGCAGCATCGTGGGTGCTGCCACCATCATGAATGCTGCCGCCTTGGTCAAGTTCAGCCCCGAAGGCGATAGTCTTTGGACCCGTGAGTATACCCTGTTCGGCTCATTGCATGGTTTCTACGATGTGCAAGCAACCAGCGACGGTGGATTTGTGTGTACAGGTGCGGCCTTCTCTTTTCCGCCAACAGACCCTGATATCCAGACCTCCCAGGTCATCTGGGTGGTAAAGACGGATAGCCTCGGCTGTGTGGTACCCGGCTGCAATACTGTGGGTATGGAGGAGTACCTTATGGACCTGAACGACTACCTGCGGGTGTGGCCCAACCCGGTGGCAAGCGGTGCGCCTCTCACTGTATCCTTCACCCCGCCGCTGGAGTTCACGCCCAACGGCCCACTGCGCGTGATGGTGCTGGATGCGCTGGGCAGGCAGGTACACGAGGAAATGCTGGTACAAGGCGGTCATCGGGAACGAGGAGAAGCGAACTTGACAGCCTTTTCCACAACGCTCTCTCCGGGCCTTTACCACCTGCACCTCACGGATAACACCCGTTGGCTGGCGGGGAAGAGTGTTGTGGTGGAGTAAGGAGCTGATCGCCCGGCGCTCCGTAACATCGCAGCATGTTCGCCCCGCGTTCCTTCCTGTTCTGCATCGGTATGGTGCTTTCCTTGTTCGCCTTAGCGCAAGAGCCACGCGGCACTGTACGCGGCAGCGTTATTGATGCACGCAGCGGCAAGCCCTTGGCCGATGCCGCCGTGCTGCTGGAGCCCAGCGATCCACTGATAGGCACCACCACCGACAGCATAGGCCGCTTTGTGCTGGAGCAGGTACCGGTCGGTTTGTACACCGCACGCGTTCGGCTGCTGGGCCACGAGACGCTCTTGGTGCCCGAGGTGTGGGTGCGCAGCGGCAAGGAAACAGTGCTTCCCGTGGCGCTTAGTCCGGCCTCTGTGGGCTTGGAGACCTTCACTGTAACGGCCATGGCCCGTGAAGAAGTGGAGCCGCTTGGCGTACGCAGCTTCACCGTGGAGCAGGGCCTGCGCTACCCGGCCATGTTCCAGGACCCCGCGCGGCTGGTGATGAGCACCCCCGGCGTGGCGGCAGCGAACGACCAGGCCAACCACCTGATCGTGCGCGGCAACAGCCCCAATGCGAATGCGTGGCTGTTGGAAGGTGCGGAGATCGTGAGCCCGAACCACTTGGGCAATGCCGGTACGGCAACGGATCTGCCCACGTTTAGCGGTGGCGGCGTGAACATCCTGAGCGCACAGATGCTGGGGCCATCGCGCCTGCGCACCGGCGTTTCGCCCGTGGCCTACGGCAATGCCTTGGGTGGCTTGATGGACATGGAGTTGCGGCGCGGCAATACCCGCGAACGGGAATGGACGATACAAGCAGGGCTGATCGGCTTGGACCTGAGCACCGAAGGCCCCATAGGCAAGAACGACAAGGCTTTCTATCTGGTGAACTACCGCTACTCCACCTTGGGCATCCTGAGTGCCATGGGCGTGGACCTCGGCGATGAGGCCATCGGTTTCCAAGACCTTTCCTTCCACGTTGGCACCAAGCTGGGTAAGCGTGGCGAAGTGCGGCTCTTCGGCATGGGAGGGATGAGCAGCAACGTCTTCGAGGCCGACCGTGATACCGCCAATTGGGAGTTCGATAAGGACAGCCGCGATATCAACTATACATCCAGTATGGGTGCCGTGGGCAGCACGCTGAGACTGCCACTGGGCGAACGCAGCACCTTCAATAGCACCGTGGTGTGGAGCGCCGCTTACCAGGAGCGCGATGACACCAACTTCGGAACGGACCTGGAGCCGATGAGCCAGAGCATACGCAGCCTCTACG
>JBBEDG010000003.1:0-9232 GCA_040881405.1 Flavobacteriales bacterium
TCTTGCGGTCGTGCAGGTCCATGATGGAACCCGGCAGGTCACCGGAAACCTGTGGCTCGAATGCGACGCGATCGCCCACGGCCAGCGGGTTGGTGCTCTTCCACCCTTTGATCCGCAACTTACCCTTGGCCACACAGTCGTGCAGGGTGCCGTCATCGGCCCGCACGAGGTAGCGGCTTCCGGTACTGCGCATTACAAGGCCGTCGAGCATGGTGCGAAGATCACATGATCCGGCTGAAGAATCCCCGATGTTCTTGCCAGATGTCCGCCGGAGGAGGCATTTCACCTAGGCGGACATGCCGTATTCCGGTCCGCCGTCCTTGGTTCGATCGATCGTGTGATCTTTACACCCACCATGGCGATAGAGGTAGAAAACATCACCAAGCTCTACGGCGAACAAAAAGCGCTGGACAACATCTCGTTCCGCATCGGCGAGCATGAGATCGTGGGCTTCCTGGGGCCTAATGGCGCAGGCAAGAGCACGATGATGAAGATCCTTACCTGCTTTGTGCCCCCCACCAGCGGCGATGCCCGTGTATGCGGCTTCGATACGCGAACACACAGCATGGATGTGCGGCGTAACGTGGGCTACCTGCCCGAGCACAACCCGCTCTACCTGGACCTTTACGTGCGCGAGTACCTGGACTTCGTGGCCGGCATCCACGGCCTGAAGGACCGCAGCAGCCGGGTGAAGAGGATGGTGGACCTTGTGGGCCTGGGCCGCGAGCAGCATAAGCGCATCGGGCAGTTGAGCAAAGGGTACCGCCAGCGCGTTGGCCTGGCGCAGGCCATGATCCATGACCCGCAGGTGCTCATCCTGGACGAACCCACGAGCGGACTGGACCCGAACCAGCTGGTGGAGATACGCAGCGTTATCAAGGAGATCGGCCGCACCCGGACCGTGATGCTCAGCACCCACATCATGCAGGAAGTGGAAGCCATCTGCGACCGCGTGATCATCATTGACCGGGGTACGCTGGTGGCCGACGACAAGGCCAGCACCCTGCGCAGTAGCGATCAGCAACGTGCGGCGCTGGAAGTGGAGTTCGATGCCGACGTGAAAGCCAACTTATTGCTGAACATCAGTGGCGTGCTGCAGGCAAAGCGCGGCGAACGCAATGTTTGGATCTTAGCCCACGATGCAGCCACGGACATCCGTCCTGCGGTGTTCCGCTTCGCGGTGGACAATGGCCTGCAGGTGCTGGGTCTCCAGAAGAGCGAGCGCGGACTGGAGGAGGTGTTCAAGGAGTTGACTCGGAAGTAGCCAGCGGAATATCGGCACTCCCTCCCAAGCCCTTCAGAATTTCGAGGCACGGCAAATGCTTGCGTAGCGAATGCACTTCGGAAGGCCGGTCTGGTCGTGAGCTCTTGGAATGTGCGATACTTCCACGTGTACCACCCATACTGCCAAGATGGTGCGGCCTATTTTTTCGCGTTGGTCGACCCAACATGAACAACCGTTGATAAAGACCGCTTGCCATACAGGTTGGAAGTCATTCCTTTGCGCCCCATGTGGCGCCTTGTCCATTCAAGTAAGCCCATCCTCAACCTACACATATGCCCTACCTGTTCACCTCCGAATCTGTTAGCGAAGGCCATCCCGACAAGGTCGCGGACCAGATCAGCGATGCGCTGATCGACCATTTCCTGGCCTTCGACCCCAGCAGCAAGGTGGCCTGCGAAACGCTCGTTACCACCGGTCAGGTGATCCTTGCCGGAGAAGTGAAGAGCAAGGCCTATCTGGATGTGCAGCAGATCGCCCGTGATGTGATCGAACGCATCGGCTACACCAAGAGCGAATACATGTTCGAAGCGCATAGCTGTGGTGTGCTCAGCGCGATCCACGAGCAGAGCCCCGACATCAACCAAGGTGTGGAGCGTAAGAAGCCCGAAGAGCAAGGTGCCGGCGACCAAGGCATGATGTTCGGCTATGCCTGCCGCGACACGGACAACTACATGCCATTGGCACTGGAGATCAGCCACATGCTGCTGCGCGAATTGGCCATGCTGCGCCGCGAAAACAGCGAGATGACCTACCTGCGCCCCGATGCCAAGAGCCAGGTGACCATTGAATACAACGACGACAACACGCCGCGACGGATCGACGCCATCGTTGTGAGCACGCAGCACGACGACTTCGTGAAGCCCAAGGATGGGAGCAAGGCTGCCAAGCAGGCCGCCGATGATGTCATGCTGGCCCGTATCAAGAAGGACATCGTCAACATCCTCATACCTCGGGTGATGAAGAAGCTGCCCAAGCGCACCCAGGCGCTCTTCGGCAAGCATATCAAGTACCACATCAACCCCACCGGAACCTTTGTGATCGGCGGCCCGCACGGCGATACCGGCCTCACCGGTCGCAAGATCATCGTGGACACGTACGGCGGCAAGGGAGCCCACGGTGGTGGTGCCTTCAGCGGAAAGGACCCCAGCAAAGTGGACCGGAGCGCCGCTTACGCTGCGCGCCACGTTGCGAAACACTTGGTCGCGGCTGGCGTATGCGACGAAGTATTGGTGCAGGTAGCTTATGCCATAGGAGTGGCAGAGCCGGTAGGGTTCTACGTGAACAGCTATGGCACCGGCAAAGTGAAGATGACCGATGGCCGCATCGCCGAGATCATCAGCAAACTTCCGGAGTTCGATATGCGCCCGTACTTCATCGAGAAGCGCTTCGCCCTGCGAACCCCCATCTACAGCGAAACCGCCGCCTATGGCCACATGGGCCGCAAGACCGTTACGGTGACAAAGAAGTTCGAGAACGCTGGACAGAAAGCCACCGTGAAGGTGAAGCTCTTCCCCTGGGAGGAACTGAATGCCGTGGAGGCGGTGAAGAAGGCTTTCAAGCTGTAATGTGAGTGGCGAGTGGTGAGTGGGCTTTACCTGCTCGCCACTTACCAGACCGCACTCGAGGCGACATTCAGGACCTATTTCCGTAGCATTGTGTGAACCATAACACAAACTACTTGGAAATGAAAAGCTTCGAAGAATCACTCGCCTGGCAGCGAGGCATGGACCTGAATGTCGCCGTGGACAAGGCCTTGGCAGAGAGTAAGAACTTCGGCTTCAAGGACCAGTTGTTCAGGGCTTCATTATCCATCTGCAACAACATAGCAGAGGGCCACGAAATGCCGACGGTCGCGAACCAGCTCCAATACCTGTGGGTCGCCAAGAGATCCTGCAACGAGGTTCGTTCCATGCTCATACTGGCCCAGCGTTAGGAGTATTTCCCGACCCCGGTGGTCGACGAAGTGCTCTCGCTTCAAGACGAGATCGCCAGATCGCTTCGCAGTTACATCAAGAACAAGGCAGCCAAATGGAACAAGCTTCCCGGAGGACTCATCGTCCTTGGCCTGTACGTCAAGCTAAGCACCCTCTGGATGCAAGCGTGATCGGAAGTACTCCACTCCGTTCTCCTCTCTCGATTCACTACTCGTTACTCGTCACTCGTCTCTCACCCTCCAGAGAGGACTTTTCACAGCAGTTTGTGGGATCCACTGGATCAACTACATTTGCAGCCCATTTCCCGGAAGACCCATGTACGCCATTGTCGAGATCGCAGGCCAGCAGTTCAAAGTGACCAAGGCCCAGAAGCTGAAAGTACACCGTCTCGAAGCCGAGGCCGGAAAGCAAGTGGAGCTTGATAAAGTGTTGTTGCTCAGCGACGGCAAGACCATCACCGTGGGTACGCCTACTGTTGAAGGTGCGCGCATCGCAGCCACGGTGATCAGCCATGGCAAGGGTGACAAGGTCCTGGTATTCAAGAAGAAGCGCCGCAAGGGCTACCAGAAGCTCAATGGCCACCGTCAGTACATCACCGAACTCTGGATCGAAGCGATCCTGGGCAAGGGCGAGAAGTTCGACGCCAGCAAGAGCAGCGCTCCCAAGCCTACGGTTAAAGTGGAGCAGCCCGCCAAGAAGGCCAAGGTCGCGAAGCCAGAAGTTGCTGCCGAGGCACCTGCCAAGAAAGCTGCCCCCAAGAAGGCCGCAGCCAAAAAAGCCGCCCCTAAGAAGGCTGCTGCAAAAAAGGCAGCCCCAAAAAAGGACGATAAGAAGTAACACCTCGGCTGCGCTCGGTGTGACATTCATGTCGCCACGACGAGAGCAGCCTCCACGATAAAGACCGAACAGCCATGGCACACAAGAAAGGTGCGGGTAGTACCGACAACGGACGCGAATCGCACAGCAAACGACTCGGCGTGAAACTCTTCGGAGGACAGACCGCCATCGCGGGCAATATCATCGTGCGTCAGCGCGGTACCAAGCACCACCCCGGCAGGAATGTAGGGATCGGTGTGGACCACACACTGTTCGCTACCGCCGATGGCATCGTGACCTTCCGTAAGACCCGCGGAGAACGGAGCATCGTTAGCGTTCTGCCAGTAGGTGTTCCTGTTAGCAGCCCGGCCCCAAAGGCCAAAGCCGCTCCCAAGGCCGCCACGAAAGCCGACGACCTCACCAAGGTGGAAGGCGTTGGCCCCAAGATCGCTGAACTCTTCAACGAGGCTGGCATCAACAGTTTCGCCGAGCTGGCCGCCACATCCGTGGAGCGTCTGCAGGAGATCCTTGATGCTGCTGGACCCAACTACTCCGCGCACAACCCAGGCACCTGGTCCAAGCAGGCCGAAATGGCCGCCGCTGGCAAGTGGGATGAGTTGAAAGCTTGGCAGGACGAACTGGACGGCTGCAAATAAGCCAACCGATACGAACCTTGAAAAGCCCTCCCACCAGAGGGCTTTTCCTTTGAGTACCACGTTCATGCCCGCGCGCACGGCGGCTATCTTCGCACACCATTACCGCCATCTTCATCCGTTCCCATGCTTGAGCTACAGTTCCTTCGCGAACACCGGGACGAGGCCGAACAGCGCCTCGCCAAACGAAACATCGACGTGCAGGGCCTGCTGGACACCGCCCGAACACTGGACGACACACGACGCAGCACCCAGACGGAGCTCGATTCCCTCCTGGCCGAGCTGAACGGATTGAGCCGCACCATCGGAGACCTGATGAAAGCCGGTAAGAAGGACGAAGCCGAAGCAGCCAAGGCACGCACCACCGACCTGAAGGCCAACACCCAAGCGCTGAAGGATAAACTGGAGGCCACCGAGAAAGACTTGCACGACCACCTCTGCACCATTCCCAACGCACCCCATGCCAAGGTGCCTGTGGGCAAGACCCCGGAAGAGAACACTGTGGTGCTCGAGGAGGGCGATATCCCCACCCTGCACGCCGGTGCAAAACCCCACTGGGAACTGGGCGAGGAATATGGATTCCTGCACATGGACCTGGGCGTGAAAGTGACCGGAGCAGGATTCCCGGTGTACAGCGGCCAGGGTGCCAAACTGCAACGGTCGCTCATCAGCTTCTTCCTGGACAAGGCCACCGAAGCAGGGTACCGCGAGATCATCCCTCCGCACTTGGTGAACGAGGCCATCGCCTTCGCTACGGGCCAGCTTCCAGATAAGGAAGGCCAGATGTACCACGCTACGGTTGACGACCTGTACCTTATCCCAACGGCCGAAGTGCCCATTACCAACCTCTACCGCGATGAGCTGTTGGAAGGCGATGCACTGCCGGTGAAGATGGTGGGTTACACACCATGCTTCCGCCGCGAGGCGGGCAGCTACGGTGCCCACGTACGCGGCCTGAACCGGGTACACCAATTCGACAAAGTGGAGATCGTGCGCTTGGAGAAACCCGAGAACAGCTACGCCGCCCTGGAGGAAATGGTGGAGCACGTGAAAGGTCTGTTGCGCGCGTTGGAACTACCCTACCGCCAGTTGCTGCTTTGCGGTGGCGACATGGGCTTTGCCAGCGCCATGACCTACGACATGGAGGTTTACAGCGCTGCACAGCAACGCTGGTTGGAGGTGAGTTCCATCAGCAATTTCGAGACCTTCCAGAGCAACCGCATGAAGCTGCGCTTCCGCGGCGAGGATCGGACAGCGTCCGCCAAAGGCTCCGGTGGCGGCACAAAACCCCGCCTGGCCCACACGCTCAACGGCAGCGCGCTCGCTCTTGCACGCATCGTAGCGGCCATCCTGGAGAACAATCAGACTCCCGAAGGCATACGCATCCCGAAAGCCCTGCAACCCTACACGGGATTCTCCATGATCACCAAATGAACCGTGGCATACTGTTCGCGTCCATCATCGCGTTCGCCTGGAGCGGACTTGGGCTTGCCTGCCGCAACCCGGCCAACGAGGCACAGATAAGGACCGTGGACAGCATGATCACCAGCTTGGAAGCAGCGAAACTCACCCTCAACGAATTGGATCGCATCCGCTATGACCGCGCTGCGGCCCTGTACCGATCGGATAGCTCGCGTTTCATAGCACGCTTTGCCGATACGCTCGACCGCTCGACAGCAGAGCGCTTGGGCAACCATTTCAGGGTGTTGCGCGCCGCAGCCAACATAGGTGCCGACCACAGCTTGGTGGGTGAGGATCTGGCCAGCAGCAAGGAACGACTGCTGGCCTTGCGGAACGATATGGAGAATGGAGCATTGAATGAGGAAGGAACCCACCAAGCTCTGCTCAATGAAACGAGGATCGTGGATGCCTTGGATGGCCAAGTGCAACAAGTGATAGTGAACTACCGGGCCGTGCAGCGTGCATGGGACGATCTAGCCACCGTTGATTCATTACTGGCCGCGAGTCCGCGCAACACCCAGCTACCATGAAGCGCTTTCTAGCCGTACTCCTGCTGTTCATGGGCATGCTGCCCTCCGTTTTGCAGGCGCAACCAGGCACCGACGAACAGCTTGCCGCGCAGTACTACCAGCAAGGCGATTACGAGCGTGCGGTGCTTTACTACGAGAAGCTTTACCGCAAGCAACCAACGGACTACTACTACGAGCAGTTGTTCAAGAGCTACACTGGCCTGCAGAACATGGAAGCGGCCGAAAAGCTGGTAAAGGACCACCAACGGAAACGTTCCGATGACCCGCGTTTCCCGGTGGACCTTGGAAGTTTGTACCGCTTGAGCGGACAGGACGACAAGGCCGCGAAGGAATTCGATCGAGCGTTGAAGCTGATGAAACCCGAACAGGGCAGCATCCGGAGCTTGGCCAATGCCTTCCAACGGGTGAACGAGTTGGACCTTGCGCTGCAAGCCTACGACCGCGGCCAGAAGATGATAAAAGATGGGCAGGTGTTCCACTACGAGGTGGCCAACCTCTACGCCATCAAGGGCGATGTACCCAATATGGTGACAGCCTACATGGACCTGCTTTCAGCCAATGAAGCTTACATCCAAGCGGTACAGAACAGCCTTTCGCGCTACATGGACTTCGAACGAAGCGATGAGCGCACGGAGCTGTTGCGCACCGAATTGCTGCGCCGCATCCAGCGCGATCCGGAGCGCACCATTTTCCAGGAACTACTGATCTGGATGTACATCCAACAGAAGGATATGAATGCCGCCTTCGTGCAGAGCAGGGCCATGGACAAACGTTTCGATGAAGGTGGCAACCGCCTAATGGAACTGGCCCGCATCGCACAGGCCAACGGTGACCACGCCACGGCCTTCAAGTGCTACGAATATGTGCTTTCCCTGGGCCGCAACGATGCCAACTACATCCAGGCACGCCTGGGCGCTGTGAAGACCCGCTTCGCACAGTTGCTGGAGCAGGCAGAACCGGCCGAGGCGGACCTACTGGACCTGGACCAACGCATCCAGATGACCTTGGGCGAACTGGGCATGAACAAGAACACCGTGGACCTGATACGCGATCGCGCACGCCTGAACGCCTACCATTTGGGCCGTACTGCGGAAGCCATCACCTATCTGGAAGCGGGCATCGCGCTCCCCGCCATAGACCCCATGACCAAGGCACAACTGAAACTGGACATCGGCGATGTACACCTGCTGATGGGCGACATCTGGGAAGCGAGCCTGTACTATTCGCAGGTGGACCTGGACTTCAAGTATGATGTGATGGGGCACGAAGCGCGCCTGCGCAACGCCAAGGTCTCCTTCTACGCCGGCGATTTCCTATGGTCGCAAGCCCAGCTCAGCGTACTGAAGGCAAGCACCAGCAAGCTCATCGCCAACGATGCCATGGAACTTTCCCTGCGCATAACCGACAACTTGGGGCTGGACAGCAACAGCGTTCCACTGAGCTATTTCGCTCGTGCGGAATTGCTGCGTGTGCAGCATCGCTACGACGGATCCTTGGCCGTACTGGACAGTCTTACCGCCGAATTCCCAATTCACAGCTTGGGCGATGATGTGTTGTACGAGCGCTACCGTATCGCCTATGCACGCCACCAGTATCCGGAAGCGGCAGCCTTCCTGGAGAAACTACTGGAGCTTTATCCGTTGGACATCCTGGTGGACAATGCTCTTCTGGACCTGGGCCGCTTGTACGAGGACCGGATCAAGGACACGGAAAAGGCGATGCAGTTCTACGAAAAGCTCCTCTTCGAACAGACCGGAAGCATCTTTGTGCCTGAAGCCCGGGAGCGATACCGCAGACTGCGCGGCGATACGCACGATGTGAAGGACGCTCCTGCAGCACCACACCAACACCCATGATCGTCTATAATGTTACGGTGAACATAGACCACGACGCCCACGATGACTGGGTGCTTTGGATGCGCACCACACACATCCCGGATGTGATGGCCACAGGCCTCTTTGTGGAAAGCCGGATGTTCCGTGTGTTGGCGGAAGATGAAGGCGGATCGACCTACGCGATCCAGTACACCGCGCCGGACATGCAACACTACGAGCGCTACCGCGACGAGCATGCGCCCAGGCTTCAGGCAGATGCGCACAAGGAGTTCGGGGGGCGCTTCGCTGCCTTCAGGACCTTATTGGAATTGGTGCACCCCAACACAACGGCCCAGTCCGAAATACCCCAAGGGATATGACCGGGGGCGTGAAGGCCAAGAAGCGTTTCGGCCAGCACTTCCTGAAGGAGGACGACATCGCGCGGCGCATTACCGAAGCGCTTACACACCACGGCGGATACCGCACGGTGATCGAAGTGGGACCTGGTACCGGAGCGCTCACCAAGCATCTGATCGACCGAACGGACATCGACCTGTGGTGCGTGGAACTGGACCACGAGGCCGCCGCACACGTGCAGGAGCACTTCCCAAAATTGGGCGATCGCCTCATCATCGGTGATCTGCTCCGCCTGGACCTGAAAGCCCTGTTCCAAGGGGCGTTCGCGATCATCGGTAATTTCCCGTACAACATCAGCACGCAGATCGTTTTCCAAGTATTG
>JBBEDG010000004.1:0-9132 GCA_040881405.1 Flavobacteriales bacterium
TCAAGCCGTAAACGAAACGCTGGTCCAGAACACGCTCATCGGGCACATCGAAGTGCAGGTAGTAGCGCGAGGCATGGACCCCCGTGTCCGTGCGGCCGCAGCCCACCGCGTTCACTTTCTCCAGATGCAGCACGAAACGGAGGGCACGTTCCACCTCGGCTTGCACGCTGGGTGCTTCAGGCTGGAACTGCCATCCGCGGTAGGCAGTTCCGTTGTATGCGAGTTCGAGGAAATAGCGGGGCATCGGGAATGCGGGAGGCCTGGGACATGCGGACCCTAGGACGCCGCGTGCCACATTGGGCGGGTGCAAAGGTACCCGAGGGTGACGGACGAAGTGTGGTTCGCATCTTTACCCCATGCGTATCGGGCTACTGAGCGACACCCACGGATGGCTGGACCCAAGGCTGGAGGGGCATTTCAAGGACTGCGACGAGATCTGGCATGCCGGCGACATCGGCACCGAAGATGTGAGCAAGGAACTGGCGCGCTGGAAACCGCTGCGTTGCGTATGGGGCAACATCGATGGAACGGCGATACGGGCCAGCTTCCCCGAACACCAGCGCTTCGTAGCTGGCGGCGTAAGGGTGTGGATGACGCACATCGGAGGGCGACCACCCCGCTACGACCGCAATGTGATCGATGAACTGCGCCGAGACCCGCCCGGCCTTTTCATTTGTGGTCACTCGCACATCTGCTTGGTCCAGTTCGACCCAAAGCTGAACTGCCTGTACATGAACCCCGGAGCCGCCGGGCGACACGGATGGCACCATGTACGCACAGCCTTGCGATTCACCCTGGATCAAGGAAAACCACAGGGTCTTGAGGTGATCGAACTAGGTAAGCGGGGCGCTTGAGCATCTTTCCTCCACGATCGATCGTGGAATACGAAGTGTATGGTACGAGTCGTTGCTCCTTGGGCACCGCTCTACCTTCGTGCACGTCCATGAAATTGCTGCGTCCTATTCCCCGGTCCTTGCGCAATCGCTATGCGTTGTCGGCGCTGGGGCTACTGGCTTGGTTGGCGCTCTTCGACCGCAACGACCTGTGGACCACGTGGAAGAACCAGCGTGAGTTGGGGCGGATGCACGAGCAGAAGGAATGGTACAGCGGCGAGATCGAGCGTTCGCGCGAGCAGTTGAACGAGCTTTCCAGCGACAAGCGACTCTTGGAGAAATTCGCCCGTGAGCGCTACTTGATGAAGCGCGACAACGAGGACATTTTTGTGCTTGTGCCGGAGAAGGACTGAGCGGACCCCTCAACGGGTCAAGGGATTCAGAACTTAACGAGCATGGCGGTGGTGATAGCCGTGTTGGTGGATGTTGGCAGGCCATCCACATCGGTGAAGCGCTTGTCGACATCACCAAGTAGGCGGCCCTCAAAACGCCACGATGCACGCTCATTTATCCGCAGATCCACACCTAGTGTAGCGCCCTGTACCGATCCAGCCTCGATCACCAGACCTTGGTCGTCAAGGTAATGTTCGACCCGGCCGAACAGCCACCAACGCCCGACCACTCGTTGCCGATATTGGGCCACCATCGTGAACCAACCATCCGGGGCACCACCTCCCGTCACCGACTCTTGTACCCCCACGTCGAAGCCCAGCACCATACCACTGTTCGGACCGTCGTACTTCGCATACAGGTTGTTGAAGTAGCGCCATTCACCAACACTATCAGGCCCGATACTCCCTACAAAGGTGCTCCAATTGAGTTGCAGACCTTCGCCATTATCATAGCTAAGCTGTGATCCGAACGCTGGGCGCGAGTTGCCAGGTGTTCGCTGGAAGCGTTGCCATCCGTTCAGCGCCAGCAACGACACCCGTACACGCTCCGAAGCACCGTAGGTGAGCTTCGCGCCGGCCTGGAAATAGGGCGAGTTCTCGGCCATGATACTGCGCGTAAGCGTCATGCACTCCAACCCGATCACGCTCTCGAAACCGATGTGGGACGGGAATAAGCCAGCATCCACCCACAGGTCGTGTTTAGAGGACAAGCGAAACCCCACGCTTGCTTCCTGAACGCTCCGCAGCATTGCAGGCTCGTCCGCCAAGTTATACTGGGCATAGTTGCCCGCCATCAGACCTACGGCCGCGCGGATACCATCCTTTTCATGTTCGGCACGCAACAAGGCCAGGTTCGCGTTGAACTCTTGGTGGCGCTTGTGGTTGTACAAGAAGTCGGGCCGCTCCCCGCTCTGGGGTTGGGCAAGGTCATACCCGAAATAGACCTCTGCGTAGGCCGATAACTTGATGGAACTGCTATCCTGCCCCTGAACAACGATCACATACACGAGTGCGCTCGCAAATGCCAGTAACGATCTAAGGAACATGTTACAGAGCGTATTCAGAAGAGGTCATAGCTACTTAGTGCTGGTGCCCACCAGCGCCATGCACATGGCCGTGGTCCAGCTCTTCGGCAGTAGCCTCACGCACTTCGGTGATGTCCACATTGAAGTGCAGCGTGACACCAGCGAGCGGGTGGTTGCCGTTCAGCATAACCTCGCCGTTCTCCACCGCGATCACGGTGAAGACGCCCATATCGCCATTCTCACCAGCTTGGAACTGCATGCCTGCTTCCACCTTCTGACCGCCGAAACGATCCTCGGGAACCTTGTGCATGAGTTGCGCATCCACCACGCCGTAGCCCTTCTCGGGAGGCACCACGGCCTGTACCGAATCACCGGCTTTCTTTCCTTCGAGCTGTTCTTCCAAGCCGGGCACGATCATGCCGCCGCCGTGGATGTAGGCAAATGCCTCGCGTCCTTCGCTGGAATCCAGCGTGGTGCCTTCGGCGTCGTTCAGGGTGTAATGGAAGGAAACAACGGAGTTCTTGGTGATCTGCATGACGACTTGACTGTTTAGGCGGGCCAAGGTAAGATCTCTGCCCCGGGAGCAAAGTAAAGCTGCGCACCATGGCGAGATCCGGAAACACGACCGACGATGACCATCCCCGCATCTGCACGATCTTCGCAGCGATGACAAAGCCGCTATTGAACGACTTCCAAGGACTGAGTGCCGCGGAATGGGAAGCCTTGATCCAGAAATAGCTCAAGGGAGCTGATGCTTCTTCCCTAACGGTGAAGCTGAAAGGGCTACCCGAACTGAAGCCTTTTCACAACACCCAACCCGCTTACAGGGCCAGTGTCCACCGGCGCGGCCCGAAGCGCGGAAGCAACGTGTGGTGGCTCACCACACCGATCGCTACCGCGGATCCTGTGGAAGCGAACAAGGAGATCCTTCATGCGCTGATGGGTGGCGCGAACAGCATCACTATACTGCCTACCGTCCAAGTTGACGAGCGCTTGCTGAAGGACGTGTACCTCGAAGCGATCGATCTACAGTTCACGGCCTTGGCGGATGAGCGCCTGTTGAATGCACTGGAGGCCATCCAAGCCCAAGCTGTGGAGCATTCGAAACTCCATCTTTCGTTGGCCAAGACCGAAGTACACCCCAACATCGGCGAACAAGCGATGGTGGACATGAGTCCCGGCGTGCGCATCTACACGTTCGCGGAAGAGCGGGCCAGTGCCGAGCGCGATCCGATCGCTTCGGCCGCGGCCATGCTGCGCGAAGCATCCGCCGCATTGGTGCTCCTGATGGGATACAACTGGACCCTCGCGCAAGCCAAGCAGGCCATTCAACTGAACCTTCATCTGGGCGATGACCTTTTCGCAGAGATCGCTAGGATCCGTGCCGTGCGCGCTGTGTGGGACGACCTTGCATACGCCGCTTCCGCGACTCGTGGACCAAGCGCGGACACATGGATCCAGTGTGAGGTGAACTATCCGCCGAACGGCGGAGCGAAATCAGAGCACGAGCATGCCATTCGCGCCACGATGCAAGCGATCGCTGGAGTTTGCGGTGGCTGCGATGGCCTTACCATACCCGCGATACCGATCCCCGAAGGCGAGCAACTCGGCAGGCGCATGGCGCTGAACATCGGTAACCTGCTGCGCGATGAATCCTTCCTGGAACGCGTGGCCGATCCACTTGGCGGCAGCTACACCATTGAACACTTGACCGCAGCCTATGTGGATGCGATCAACGTGAGAAAGTCCACCGAGTACATCGCCAGTCTCGAGGAACATGGAGCCGAAACGGTGAATGAATTGGCGGCTGTTTCCGGTGTTCAACTGGAACGTCCAGCGCCCACTGCCGCCTTGTCCATTCCGGACGAACCCGATGCAACAGAGATCCAACACGACCTGCCCAACCGCGAAGAGCTTCCGCTGAAGTCGTACTACACGGAAAAGGACATCGCCAACCTGGAGCACTTGAAATTCGGGGCCGGTGCTCCCCCCTACCTGCGCGGGCCATACGCCAGCATGTACGCCATCCGTCCATGGACGATCCGCCAATACGCGGGGTTCAGCACGGCCGAAGCGAGCAACGCCTTCTACCGCCGCAACCTCGCCGCCGGGCAGATGGGCTTGAGCGTCGCCTTCGACCTGGCCACGCACCGCGGCTACGATAGCGACCACCCGCGTGTGAAAGGCGATGTGGGCAAAGCCGGTGTGGCCATCAGCAGCGTGGAGGATATGAAGATCCTCTTCGACAGCATTCCGCTGGACAAGATGAGCGTGAGCATGACCATGAACGGCGCTGTGCTGCCCATCATGGCCTTCTTCATCGTTGCGGCGGAAGAGCAAGGCGTTACGCCGGAGCTGCTGCAAGGCACCATCCAGAACGACATCCTGAAGGAGTTCATGGTGCGCAACACCTACATCTATCCGCCGGGGCCGAGCATGCGCATCGTGGGCGACATCTTCAGCTACTGCGCGAAGAAGATGCCCAAGTTCAACAGCATCAGCATCAGCGGCTACCACATGCACGAGGCCGGTGCGCCTGCGGATCTGGAGCTCGCCTACACGCTCGCCGACGGCATCGAGTACGTGCGCACGGGCATCGCTGCGGGCATGCAGGTGGATGAGTTCGCCGGTCGCCTCAGTTTCTTCTGGGGCATCGGCATGGACCTCTTCATGGAAGTGGCCAAGATGCGCGCGGCACGTCTGCTCTGGGCGAAAATGCTCAAGGAGGTCGGCGCTACCAACCCGAAGAGCCTTGCGTTGCGCACGCACTGCCAGACCAGCGGTTGGAGCCTCACCGCGCAGGATCCGTTCAACAACATCGCGCGCACCACAGTGGAAGCGCTCGCAGCCGTGCTCGGTGGAACGCAAAGCCTGCACACGAACTCGCTTGACGAGGCCATCGCCCTACCCACCGACTTCAGCGCCAAGATCGCGCGCGACACTCAGCTCTACTTGCAGAAGAACGCCGGCATCACCAAGTGGATCGACCCGCTCGGCGGCAGCTACTACGTGGAAAGCCTCACGCACGAACTCGTCCATAAGGCCTGGGCGCGGATCAAGGAAGTGGAAGAGCTCGGCGGCATGAGCAAGGCCATCGAGACCGGTCTGCCGAAGATGCGGATCGAAGAAGCCGCCGCGAAGCGCCAGGCCCGTATTGATACCGGCAAGGACAAGATCATCGGGGTGAACGCCTTCGTGACGGAGGAGGAGACGAAGATGGACCTGCTGGAGGTGGATAACAGCGCGGTGCGGGAGTCGCAGATCGCGCGGTTGAAGGGGATGAAGGCGAAGCGGGATGAGGCAGCAGTGGCTGAGGCGTTGGAGGCGCTGACACAAGCGGCAGTTGTCGGTTCTCAGTTGTCAGTTATCGGGGCGCCGACCGCCGCGACGGACAACGGACAACCGACAACTGGCAACTTACTGGAGTTGGCCGTAACCGCTGCCCGCGCTCGCGCCACCTTGGGTGAAATAAGCGATGCGCTGGAGCGCGCATACGGTCGTTACAGCGCCACGATCCGCAGCATCAGCGGTGTATACTCAGCGGAAAGCATGCAGGACCCCGAGATGAAGGAGGCCATGCGCCTCGCCGATGAATTCGCAAAGGCCGAAGGTCGCCGCCCGCGCATCCTCGTGGCCAAGATGGGCCAGGACGGTCACGACCGCGGCGCGAAGGTGATCGCCACCAGCTTCGCTGACATCGGCTTCGACGTGGACATCGGTCCGCTGTTCCAGACCCCGCAGGAAGTTGCCAAGCAGGCCATCGAGAACGACGTGCACGTGCTGGGCATCAGCAGCCTCGCCGGTGGCCACAAGACCCTGGTGCCCGAGGTGATCAAGGAGCTTCGCGAGACCTACAACAGGCCCGACATCCTGGTGGTGGCCGGTGGCGTGATCCCGCCGGACCATTACGCGTTCCTGAAGGAGGCCGGGTGCTTTGATGTGTATGGGCCTGGGACGAAAATTCCGCACGCGGCGAAAACGATCATCACCCGATTGATGGAACGGTGATCGGCAACGCGCTAACATCTCAGGTGCGCACCTGTACCGTCGACCCCATGGGTCGACCTTCCGCGAACTATACCATGGGATAACCGATATTCGGACCATGGCACCCATCTTCCACAAACACCCGCGCCTCCCGGATCGGGATTATACACGTGGTGCCTATTTCGTGACCATCTGCGCGACCCGGCGTGGCGACATCTTCGGACGGATCATAGGCACGGGTGCGGATGCACGCATGGAACTGAACGACGCTGGCTTAATTATATTGGACCGATGGAACGCAATACCTGAACACCATCCAGGATCGCGGGTGGACCAATTGCAGATCATGCCGGATCATCTGCATGCGATCCTGGTGTTGGATCCGCCTGTGGGTATTGGTTCATCCGGGTCGACCCACGGGGTCGACGCTACAGGAGCGTTGGGCGAACGTCGTGCTAGGGCGAACGGCCCGGCACCCGGATCGCTGGGTGCCATCATCGGCGCATTCAAATCTGTGACGACGAAACGCATCAACACGGCATTGGGACGAACGCGTGGATCCATCTGGCAGGATGGTTATCACGAACGGGCCATCCGCCGACAGGGCGGGGAATACGGGCGCATCGCGCAATACATTGCAGAAAATCCAGCGCAATGGCGGTGACCTGGACATACACCCTAATTGGGTTGGCATTGTGGCTGTTAACCCCATCAATTGACCTCAATGGGCAATCCCCATGCGATGCGCGTCAAGTCAAGAAGATGGAAAGGCATTACAACAAGGGAAGACAACGGAAGGATGTTTGTCGAGGATGTGAACTGGCCTATGAGATCAGCCAGTGCTATCGTGGTGTGAATGACAGCCTTCACCGGGTGTGGGTCATCGAAGCCATTGAACAGCGGAAGAAATACAGCCATTGCAAGAACTGGGGTGATAAGACCCATCAACTCAGCATGATAGGATTATGGTATACCGAGATCAGCGACCTCGAGCAAGCCGAGACATGGCTCTCGAAGTGGGTCAAAGTGTCTCCAAATATGCCAGAACCTTACTATCACCATGGCCGGGCACTCTTATCCCTTCGACGTGGAGAAGAAGCTCTTTCCGTGCTGCGCACCGCAGAACAAAAACATTGCACGCAGCCAGACCTGGACTCATTGCTTTCAGAGGCAACAAAGGCTTCAGCCATTGGCGGTCAACGAAATCAACGCCTTGACTCTCTCAATCTAACGGGCGACACGTGGCACTTCCGAAGCAACGAGCGTCTTCGCGGCGTACTATTCAACTACGGGGGCTACGACTACTTCGTTCCAAATCCGAACGGTGCTCCGATCCGGACTGGAGGGGACTTGCAAAGGTTCTTCACCAGAAATAATGACGCAGCCATCCAGATCAAGTACAGCCAAGGAGACGAGTATCTCAACGTTTACTTATGCGCCGATACAATACCGCTTAACATCGGCACCACGGAACGAGCCGAGCCATACCAAAGGGTGGTTGTGGCGGACGTAGTGATCAACACCTCGTACACGGCTCCTGTGGTTCCCGCATTGCTCCGACGCGAACCCTTTCTCCGAGAGAACAGCTACATCTCGGAAAATGGAGCTATTACCTTCTGGTACTTCATGCCAGACCAGTTCGTTACTTCCATTGTGTGTTCCCGCCAATGATCGTATGGCCATGTAGGCTCTCGCCTTTCGCGTGACGGATTGAAGCGGAAAGCCCGGAGCGATGAACGAGCGAGGACTTGCAGCGGAAAGCCGGACCCCGAGTGCCCTGAGCGCAGCCCTGCGGAGTCGAAGGGTGTGAGGGGGCACGCCACCCATCTCCGCCACCATCCGCTCATCCTTTGTAACCGAACGACATGAGCAAGGCATCCTAGTTTCATGCCCATGAACACTTCACTTCGCCCTTACCTGGCCGCGCTGCTGCTGGCACCGCTCTGCGCCAGTGCCCAGATCACTCCGGACATAAAAGCACAATTGGATGCTGCGGTGGAGGAACACTTCACTGCCGATGCGCCCGGTGGCGTGGTGCTGGTGGCCAAGGGCGATAAGGTCCTGTACGAACGCGCATTGGGCATGGCGGATGTGGCGGCGAAGAATCCATTGAGCACAACGAGCATGTTGCGTATCGGTAGTGTGACGAAACAGTTCACCGGTGTGGCGATCCTGCAACTGGCCGAGCAGGGCAAGCTGAAGGTGACGGACGAGATCCAGCAGTATGTGGACTTCCCGAAGAAGGAGCATACGATCACCATCGAGCACCTGGTGTCGCACACTTCGGGCATACCCAACTTCACGAACCTGCCGGTGTACAACACGGAGGCCTATGCAAAGGACGCGACGATCCCGGAGATGGTCGCGCACTTCAAGGACCTGCCCTTGGAATTCGAGCCGGGTACGAAATGGAGCTACAGCAACAGCGGCTACATCCTGTTGACGGCGATCGTGGAGCGCGTGAGCGGCTTGTCGTGGACGGACTATGCCGAGAAACACTTGCTTGAGCCTGCTGGCATGACGCAGAGCAGCGCTTCGATCAACAGCACCTTTCTGCCGAACGAGCCGGGACTGGGCTACCAACCCGAAGGCGATGGTTGGGCACCGGCCTTTCCGGTGAGCCTGGCGTGGCCGCGTGGTGCGGGTGCGATCCGCAGTACGGTGGGCGACCTGTGGAAATGGAACACGGCGGTGCATAAGGGAACCTTGCTCTCGGCGGCGATGCGCGAGAAGGCCTTCACCGCATATCAACTGGCCGATGGCTCATCATCCGACTACGGCTATGGATGGCTGTTCATGAACGTGAAGGGCAGCCCCACCCACGAGCATGGTGGC
>JBBEDG010000005.1:0-9122 GCA_040881405.1 Flavobacteriales bacterium
GGATGTTGTCGGCTTGTTCCTCGATGTGCCCGATGGCTTCGAGGATATGTACCAGGCGGATCCTGTCAGCCTTGGGGTCGCGCATAGATCAGCGTCTTGTCGCGGTCCACAAAGGGCTTAACGTGCTTGCTCAATCCCTTGTCGGTGACGAGGTCCACCTTGCGTTTCAACAAAAGTTCCAATTCATCCCACCAACCGTAGAAGTCCCAGCCGATGGGGCGACTATGGTCCAGTTCAAGCAAGAGGTCCAGATCGCTGGCCTCATCTGCTTCCCCACGTGCGAATGACCCGAACACATATGCCTTCTTCACCGGTAGTTCAGCGAAGAAGCTGCGAAGGCTCTGTAGGGTCTGCTCATCCAAGCGCATGAAGCAAAGCTAAGCCGAGGAATCAAGGAGTTGACTTGTTCCGACCGGCCGTTCGGTAGAAGGTTGCTCAGCCTATCGGAACAAAATGATAGCGAGGGGGAAACTTTTTGCTCCACGACTCACCCAAATCTCTTCTGATCCGGCAGATACACGCACACCAGCCCGATCAAGGGCAGGAAGGAGCAGACGGTGAACACCGTGTAGATGCTCGTGGCATCCGCCAAGCGGCCGAGCACGGCCGAACCCACGCCCGCCATGCCGAACGCGAAGCCGAAGAACAGCCCGGAGACCAAGCCCACGCGACCGGGGATCATCAACTGCGCATAGACCAGGATCGCGGAGAAGGCCGATGCCAGAATGAAGCCTGCGCTGGCGGCCAACACAGCGGTCCAGAACTGGTCGGCGTAGGGCAGCAGTAGGGTGAACGGTGCCGCACCCAGGATGGACAGCCAGATGATGTTCTTGTATCCCACCCGGTCCGCCATCAAACCACCCGCAAGTGTGCCAATGGCAGCTGCTAAGAGGAACACAAAGAGTTGGATCTGTGCGTCCTGCACCGAAAGTCCGAAACGGCCGATGAGGTAGAAGGTGTAGTAGCTCGTCATGCTGGCCAAGTAGAACTGTTTGGAGAAGATCAGCAGTAGGAGCATGGAAACGATGAGGACCACTTTTTTCTTAGGCAGCGAGCTGCGAACCACTTGGGGCGTGCGCGAACGGCGGTGTGCTTGGATCGCCATCACACGCAGGTACCAGCGCCCCACGCGCCAAAGCACCACCATGGCGATCAGCGGCAGCACCACGAACCAGCCCACGGTGGCCTGTCCCAAGGGAACGATGATCAGTGCCGCAAGCAAGGGACCCAAAGCGGAACCTGCATTGCCACCCAGTTGGAACACGCTCTGTGCCAAGGCGCGCCTACCGCCTGCGGCCATGTAGGCCATGCGCGAAGCCTCTGGATGGAAGATGGACGACCCCACACCCACAAAGGCCACAGCGCCGATGATCATCGCGAAACTGCTTGCTTGGGACAAGATCACCAAGCCGAGCAATGTGGAGCCCATGCCGGCCACCAGCGCGAAAGGCTGCGGTCGTTTGTCCGTCCAAAGGCCCACCAGCGGTTGCAGGATGGAGGCTGTGAGCTGGAAGGTCAGCGTGATCAAGCCGATCTGCGCGTAGTTCAGTTGGAACGACCCCTTCACCAGCGGGTATATCGCCGGTATCAGCGACTGCACCGTATCGTTCAGCAGGTGTGAAAAAGCGATGGCGACCAAGATCGGAAGCACCATGCGCTCTGCCGAGCGGAGAGGTGCAACAGGTGCTGAGGTGCTGGCGAGCTGGGGGGGACCCATGATATTACGCGAAGGTATTGGTGTCCAAGGACTCGTCGGAAAACGCCAGTGAGTGCCGGTCGGTCTTGGCTCGTTCAGGTCCGTGTTCACCTGAAAACGACGGCCTACCTTTGTGGACATGCGTGCTATACTGGGGGGCTTTTGGTTGGCCCTCCTCCTTACATTATTGTTGACCGATCCCATCAAGGGTCAACCCACCGTGATGGTGGATTCCATCATCGACCTCGGTGCAACCTATATCGGCAAGCCATACCGCTACAAGGTCGTCGGATATGGATCATTGGATTGTAGCGGCTTCCTTCGGCACATCCATGGTTGCTACGGGATCGATCTGCCACCATCCTCTCAGGCGATGGCCTCAAGTGTGGAGTCCATGCCTTTGGACAAGGTGGAACCTGGTGATCTGCTGTTTTTCAAGGGCCGTGATGCGAAGAGCAACCGTGTAGGACACGTTGCTATGGTAGTGCAGGCAAACGCGGACGGTATACGCATGATGCACAGTTGTAGCCGGGGTATCAGGTACGATAACCTGAGTGACGTGGATTATTACCGGGAACGCTTCCTAATGGCAGGCCGTATTCTTCGTAGCGACGCCTTGGTTGAAGCATCTGTGGAGGTGGGTGATCCGATCGTGGGGAACGACTCCGTGGACTTGGGTCGCTTGCGCATTATTGGTGTGGGCGACATCATGCTTGGAACGAACTATCCTTCGGCGAGCTACCTTCCGCCCAATGATGGCAAGGAGTTGTTGGCTCC
Source organism: Flavobacteriales bacterium (assembly GCA_040881405.1). GTDB lineage: Bacteria > Bacteroidota > Bacteroidia > Flavobacteriales_F > PHOS-HE28 > PHOS-HE28. Next base: position 2,474 of record JBBEDG010000005.1, read on the forward strand.
TGTGGCCGAAGTACTCCGTGATGCCGACATCACATTCGGCAATCTCGAAGGCGTTCTTCTGAACGGTGAGGGTACTATCAAGAAATGCTCCGATCCCAGCATATGCTACGCATTTCGATCACCGGAACATTATGCTCAGCATATCGTCGATGCCGGTTTTGACGTGGTCAGCATCGCGAATAATCACGTGGGGGATTTCGGCGAAATGGGTCGGCTACATACTGTGCAGGCATTACAGCGCCATGGTCTTGAGTTCGCAGGGCTCCTATCCTATCCGTACACGCTCTTTGAGCGGGATAGCGTTCGGTATGGATTCTGCGCATTTGCACCGAACACGGGTACCGTGCGGCTTAACGATGTCCAGAATGCTGTTGCTATCGTACAGCATCTTGATAGCCTTGCGGATGTGGTCATCGTTTCGTTCCATGGAGGTGCCGAAGGCAAGTCCTACCGACACATTACACGTGCAACAGAGCTATATCTGGGCGAGGATAGAGGCGATCCATATGCATTCTCGCGTGCAGTGATCGACGCAGGCGCGGATATAGTGTTCGGTCACGGACCGCATGTAACCCGCGGCATCGATCTGTACAAGGACCGATTCATAGCATACAGCTTGGGGAATTTTGCCACGTATGCCAGGTTCAACTTGAGCGGTCCGAATGGGTTGGCTCCCATTATTCGCGTTCACACCGACAAGAAAGGGCGATTCATCGAAGCTGAGATCATATCAATAAAGCAGGAAGGCGAGGGTGGACCTGTGCTGGACGCGGAGAACGGCGCCCTGCTTGAGATCATCGAACTCACGAAGGAGGACATACCCCAAGCGCCATTATCCATCGGCATGGATGGGACTGTGCGCCGCAGGGAGGACGGGACGATCGACTAAGCCGCGCTCGTCTCCAGCTCCTTGCTCACCTTCTTGAACAAGCCTTGCAACACATTGCCGGGTCCCACTTCCACCACCATGGTGGTACCACCGGCCAGCATGTTCTGCATGGTCTGGGTCCAGCGCACGGGTGCGGTGAGTTGTGCGATCAGGTTGGCCTTGATGCGGGCCGGCACGGTGTGCGCACGGCCGTCCACGTTCTGGTAGATGGGGCAGCGCGGATCCACGATGGGCGTGTAGGCGATGGCAGTTTCCAGTTCCACCCGGGCGGGTTCCATTAACGGGCTGTGGAAGGCGCCACCCACTTGTAGTACCAGCGCCCGTTTTGCTCCACCGGCTTTCAAAGCTTCGCAGGCCGCGTTCACCGCTTCCACACTGCCGCTGATCACCAGCTGGCCAGGACAATTGTAGTTGGCGGGCACCACAACGCCCGGAATGGTCATGCAGATCTCCTCCACCTTCTCGTCCTCTAGCCCCAGGATGGCGGCCATGGTGCTGGGCTGCAATTCGCAGGCCTTCTGCATGGCGTTGGCGCGTGCTGCCACCAGCTTTAGTCCATCTGCGAACTCCATTGCACCGGCAGCTACCAACGCACTGAACTCACCCAGCGAATGACCCGCCACCATGCTCGGCTTGAAGGCATCGCCCATCACTTTCGCCTTCACTACACTGTGCAGGAAGATCGCAGGCTGCGTAACATTGGTCTGTTTCAGGTCGGCCTCGCTACCGCTGAACATCACGTTGGTGAGGTTGAAACCCAGGATGTCGTTGGCGTGTTCGAACCAGATGCGGGCATTGCTGTCGGCATCGTACAGGTCCTTGCCCATTCCAGGGAATTGGCTGCCTTGGCCGGGGAAAACGTATGCGGTCATTTGGTCGTTGAATGTGGTTAGGTTCCGGTCAACGCACTGATTGCTCAGGTTCGCACCTGTACCGTCCTCCGATATGTATCGGAGCCATTGGGTCGACTTTCGTTCACGTACGCCGAATTACTGGGTTCAATCCCTGCGCCCGAACAGACGCAGGAGCATCAGGAACAGGTTGATGAAATCCAGGTACAAGCTAAGCGCACCCATAAGCGCCATTTTCTGCGCGCCTTCAGTGCCGTTCTCCACGGTGGCACCCATATTTTTCAGTTTCTGCACATCATAGGCGGTGAGGCCGGTGAACACCACCACACCGATGATGCTGATGATGTAGTCCATGGTGCTGCTGCCCAGGAACATGTTGATCACCGAGGCGATGATGATGCCGATAAGGCCGATCATCAGGATGCTGCCCAGCTTGGTGAGGTCGGTCTTGGTGGTGTATCCTGCCACTGCCATCAGGCCGAAGACCATGGCGGTCATGAAGAACACATTGGTGATGGACGTTGCCGTGTATGCCACGAAGATGTAGCTGAGGCTGATGCCCATGATGGTGGCGAATGCCAGGAACAAGGCCAGCAACGCGGCACCGCTCAGCTTCTCGACCAGTCCGCCCATGGCGAACACCAATCCAAGGGGAGCCAGCATCACCACCCAGCCCATGATGGTGTTTCCACCGGTAACAGGGTTGCGTAGGTACTCCATCAGTTCCGGGCTGGTGCCGAACCAGTAGGCCATCACCCCGCTGATGATGAGCGCGGCGGACATGTAGGTGAACACGCTGGCCAGGAAGGTGCGGATGTTGGCGCTAACGTCGGTGCCTGGGCCGTAGATGACCTGGCCGGTCGTCCGATATGTATCGGACTGGGTGGGGAAGTTGCTTTGGGTTTCCATGTTGGGACTATGAAAGTCGACCCAATCGGTCGACGGTACAGGTACTACAAAAGAGATCAGTGCATCAATGCAGGCGGGCGCTGATCAGTTTGATGAATTCCTCGCGTGTGCGGTGATCGTCGAGAAAGATCCCGGTGAATGCCGAAGTGGTGGTCACCGAGTTCTGTTTCTGGATACCCCGCATTTGCATGCAAAGATGGCTGCATTCCAGCACAACTGCCACGCCCAAGGGCTGGAGCGTTTCGTGGATGCAGTCCCGGATCTCGTTGGTGAGGCGTTCCTGCACTTGCAGGCGCCGTGCGTAGGCATCCACCACCCGGGGGATCTTGCTTAGTCCTACGATGCGGCCATTGGGGATGTAGGCCACGTGCGCCTTGCCGAAGAAGGGCAGCATGTGGTGCTCGCACATGGAGTATACCTCGATGTCCTTCACCACTACCATTTGGCTGTAATCCTCGGTGAACATGGCGCTGCGCAGGATGGCGGCCGGTTCCAGGTCGTAACCGTGTGTGAGGTATTGAAGGGCCTTGGCCACGCGCTCAGGGGTCTTCTTCAGCCCCTCGCGCTGGGGGTCTTCGCCGATGGCCTTCAGGATCTCGCCATAGTGCCCACTGATACGCTCGATCAGTTCCGGGTCGTACTGGTCGATGCGCTCGTAGCCCTCGCCGGTAGGTTCGTGTTCGCTACTCACCATGATACTCGGCATAGTTGTTCTCGGTCTCCTCCACCTTCACGGTCTTCAGACCCACGCCCAAAGCGCTCACCGGCCCCATCAGCTGTTCCCAGATAGCCACACACAGGTTCTCGGTGCTGCTGTACCTGCCTTTCATGAATGGAACGTCAAGGTCGATGTTCTTGTGGTCCAAAAGGTCGATCGCATGCTCCTTTATGATGCGGCTCAGCAGGCTGAGGTCGGTGACGAAGCTGGTCTCGGGGTCCTGCTCGCCGGCCACCGTCACCCACAACACGTAATTGTGGCCATGGCCATTGGGGTTGGAGCATTTGCCGAATACCGCAAGGTTCTTTTCATCGCTCCAGTCCGGGCGGGCCAAGCGGTGCGAGGCACAGAAACGTTCGCGGCGTGTGATGTGGACGATAGCCATTGGGTGCAAAGGTAAGAGGGGCGTATTTGGACATACCCTGTGTTCGTTACATGGAACCCTTGGCACACCACCTTGTTCGCCGGTACCTTCGCGACCATGATCGTGGTCACCGGAGCAGCAGGTTTCATCGGTAGTGCCCTCGTGGGTGAATTGCTACGCCAAGGCTGGCAGGATATCGTGGCGGTGGACGATTTTTCTCGCACCGACAAGGCTCCCAACCTGGCCGGGAAGACACTGTCCGCCAAAGTGGACCGCAAGGATCTCTTCACCTGGCTGGATGCCAACGAGGACCAGGTGCAGTTCATCTTCCACCTGGGAGCGCGCACCGATACCACGGAGTTCAACACCGCCATCTTCGACGAGTTGAACCTGCACTACAGCCAGCGCATGTGGCAGGCCTGCGTCAAGTATGGTATCCCGCTGGTGTATGCCTCCAGTGCGGCCACGTACGGTGGTGGGGAACTCGGCTACAGCGACCAGGACGATGCATTGCCTGACCAACTGAAGCCGCTGAACCCATACGGCGATAGCAAGAACGACTTCGACAAGTGGGCGCTCGCGCAACCCGAGAAGCCTTTCTTCTGGGCGGGCCTGAAGTTCTTCAACGTCTATGGTCCCAACGAATACCATAAAGGCCGCATGGCCAGCGTGGTGTTCCATGCCTTCCACCAGATCACGGCCACCGGTGGCATGAAACTTTTCCGCAGCCACAACCCCGACTACAAGGACGGAGAGCAACTGCGCGACTTCGTGTACGTGAAGGACGTCTGCAACGTCTGCCTATTCCTGCTGGAGCATAGGAAGAACAGTGGCCTGTATAATCTGGGTAGCGGCACTGCCCGCACCTTCCTGGATCTGGTGCGATCCACCTTCAAGGCCATGGGGCGCGAAGAGCAGATCGGTTTCGTGGATACTCCCGCCGACATCCGGGAGAAATACCAGTACTTCACCGAAGCCGACATGCGGAAGCTCCGAAGCATCGGATATGCTACATCGTTCACAAGCCTGGAAGAAGGCGTGAAGGACTACGTGGGCAACTACCTCGCGAAGAAGCGTTACCTCTGATCAACTTCAGCACGACGAACTCAGATCAAGCAAGCGCTCGCGAACGGCCAATAGGCGCTTCCGCAACTCGTCCTGCTCCTCCTTTGCCACCGGCGCTTCGACTTCTGCGCCCTTGCGCAACTGGTCCTTGGCACCTTGCAGTGTGAAGCCCTGCTCCTTCACCAGGTGCTGGATGCGCTTCAATAATTCGATGTCCTTACGCGTGTACAAGCGGTCGCCGCGCCCCGTTCGCTTGGGCCGGATCATGCCGAATTCCTTTTCCCAATAGCGGATGAGCGAGGTGTTCACGTCCAGGTCCGTGGCCACTTCGCCAATGGACCAGTAAAGCTTCTCGACGGTCTTTTCCTTGTAGGGCATCACGTTCTCAGGATACGCTGGCGCAAGCTACGAACTTGAGAGAACGGAAGAATTTGGAGATGAGAATGATGCGGAGATGTGGACCAGCTCAACCAGGACATCTTCACATCTTCTCATTCCAACATTTCCACATGTTCGCTCCCTTAGTCCAGCGACTGCCCAGCGTTGCGCGATATCTCCAGCATTTGCGCGTATTCCTGCGGACTTAGATCGTTGAAGAAGAAGTACACAGGGTCCACCGGCTCGCCACCCTTGTGAACCTCATAGTGCAGATGCGGACCAGAGCTTAATCCTGTATTGCCGATCAAACCGATCACATCGCCGCGTTTCACCTGCTGGCCGTTCTTCACCTCCAACCTGTTCATATGCGCATACAGCGTTTGGTAGTCATAGCCATGGTCGATTATAACGTGCATGCCATAGCCGTTGGTCGCATATTCGGCGAATACCACCATGCCATCGCCGGTGGCATGGATGGGAGTACCGGTCTTGGCCGTGAAATCCATGCCCGCATGGAACTTGCTGATCTTGTGGATGGGGTGTATCCGCCACCCGAAGCCCCCTGCTGTATTGGTCAGGTCCTCGTTGGCCACGGGTTGTATGGAGGGTATACTGGCCAACATGTTCTGTTTGAGCAACACCATGGATGAAACCTCGTCCAACGACTTGGACTGCACCACCAGTTGTCGGGTAAGCCGATCCAAACGTAAACGCGTCTCCTTCACCAGGTCGGTACTGGCGAAACCTTGCAGGTCGCGGTAGCGATCCACACCTCCGGCACCGGCTTGGCGCATGCTTTCCGGCAAGGGGTCGGCCTCGAAGATCACCCGATAGATGTTATCGTCACGCCGACGTACATCGGCCAACACCCGGTCGAATTCGCTCAACTGCTTATTGAGCAACTCGTATTGCAACAGAAGCTGCTTGTTCTCCCGGCGTAGCAGTCCCTCCTTGGGGCTATCCAGGAACTGGTAAGCCAGCACGATCCCGATCAGCCCCACCACCAGACCGGGGGTCAGCATCAACAGGATCCTTTTGGTCCGCTGCCACGCCGAAAGCCGGATCCGCTCGAAGTTGAGCGTATCGGGATTGAAGCGGTACTTGAGTTCGGCCATGGGGTCCGGAGCAGCGGAATGCGAAGATAGCCGACCCCGGTGAGGCTTGGTCCCATGCCCCGATGCCGAGTGTGTTAAAGAATGTGGATCGGAACCAAGGCCGGACAGCATCCTCCGTTGCGCCTGCGCGGTACTTTTGCCGCCTCTTTTCCGCATGCACATGCTCACCTCCCGCGAGATCCGCCAGAAGTTCCTCGACCATTTCGCCCAGCGCGGCCATGCCATCGTGCCAAGCGCACCGATGGTCGTGAAGGACGATCCCACGCTCATGTTCACCAACGCGGGCATGAACCAGTTCAAGGACCTCTTTCTGGGCAACCGGCCAGCGAAGGACAAGCGCATCGCCGACACCCAGAAGTG
>JBBEDG010000006.1:0-9116 GCA_040881405.1 Flavobacteriales bacterium
AGGAACGGACATCACAGGTCCTTTCGGACCCGATGGCACGCCGATCACCTACTCGCCCTTCGACATCGGCGTGTACGGCAAGCCACCTGCCGGACAGAGCGGAAGCCTGAACCTGGGGCTGATCCAGAACATCGAAGCCAAGGTGCGCGACAACAAAGCCACCGGACCGGATGCGGAGGCCTACAAGAAAGTGTCGCTCCTCGATTTCCTTGGCATCAACTCCAGCTACGATATGCTGCGCGACTCGCTCCGGTGGTCGCCGGTGAACATCGCCGCGCGGACATCGCTGTTCAACAAATTGAACCTGAACGTGGTGAGCCTGTGGGACCCCTACGCAGTGAACGAGCTGGGGCAACGGATCGACCAGCCCGAGTATGTATCGAGCGGACGTTTGGCGCGCATGACCTTCACCAACGTGGCGCTGGGCTTCGATGTGAAAAGCCGCAAATACGGTCAGGCCGTTGGCACTACGAACGTGAACACCAATACCGAATCCGGCGATGACGAAGTGGTGGAGGAGACCGACCCCACCAAGGGAGCACGCATCAACTTCAGCCTGCCATGGCGCTTGGGTGTGAACTACAGCTACGACATCAGCCGCGCGTGGTTCGGCAACACCTTTGTTGACAACCAGCGGCAGAGCGTGCTCTTCAACGGTGATGTGAACATCCTGAAGCACTGGAAGCTCGGCGTGAGCAGCGGATACGACATGGTGGCCGAGGAGTTCACACCAACCTCGCTCAACCTGTATTGGGACATGCACTGCTGGGAGATGAACCTGAACGTGATCCCCATCGGATTCCGTCGCAGCATCATGTTCCGCATCAATGTGAAGGCCAGTATCCTGCGCGACATGAAGCTGGAGCAGCGTGTGCCTTATGGCAACGACCGGAACTTGCTGTTCTAATACCATTTAGACATACAAAGTCGTCCAAAGATGCGCGGCTATTTTTTCGCAGGACGATACGCGAGAGTCGTTGCGTAGCGGTGCCTACGGAACGTTTCTCGCGGAGAAGGCATGCGGAAAAAGAGCAAGCAGATCGGATGGATTTGTATGTCTAAATGGTATAAGGTCCGGTCAACACCATAGACCACCCGAGATGCAGTGCGTGCAGGCGATTCATGATGATAGGAGAGGTTGGCCTATGCCCGCATCCAATTGGCAATGATCGTCCTACCTGCTGGTGTCATCACACTTTCCGGATGGAACTGCACACCACATGTAGGAAAAGTGTTGTGACGTATCCCCATGATCACGCCCTGCGCACTGCGCGCCGTAATGCGCAGCGACGGCGGAAGTGTAGCTGGATCAGCGGCCCAACTGTGGTACAGCCCGACCTCGAAAGGGGCAGTAAGACCTTCGAACAAGGGATCAACAGGCTCTTCAGGAATGCACGGAACGGCAACACCGTGCATGACCTGTGCCTGGTTGTAAAGCGTTCCTCCGCATACTTCAACGATGCCCTGCATGCCCAGGCAAACCCCCAGGATCGGATGCGTCGGCATCAGCTTCGCGAGCAATTCCAGCATGATCCCCGCCTCGCTCGGCAAGCCCGGCCCCGGCGAAAGCACGATCCGATCGTAGCGCGCGGCCTCATCCACCGTGATGGCATCGTTGCGCACCACATCCACAGCAGCGTGGGGCTCCAGCAGGTGATGCAGGTTCCATGTGAAGCTATCGTAGTTGTCGAGGAGGAGGAGGCGCATAAAATGTCCTATGGCTGTTGACTGTCGCTTCGATATCTGTTCTCAGTTGTCAGTTGTCGGTTGTCAGTTATGGTACTTGAGGAGGTAGTGCCCTCCTGCCATCAGCTGCGTATCAAGGTCGCTTGCAACTCATACTCGGTGCGAATGTCGCAGAAGGCCCAACACAAAGCACCAAGTCCTTCCAGCGCACCTCCCCCCCTGACAACCGACAACTGACAACCGACCTACCAAACGATACCCACCGGGCAGTGATCACTCCCCAGCACTTCATTCAGGATGAACGCCTCCTTGACGTTCTTCTCGAAGCCTTTGCTTACCAACACATAGTCAATGCGCCAACCGATGTTCTTGCTGCGTGCTCCGGCCCGGAAGCTCCACCAACTGTACTTCACTTGTGCAGGATCCAGATGGCGGAACGTATCCACGAAACCCGCGGAGAGCAACGCATCGAGGCCGTCGATCTCCTCCTGCATATAGCCCGCGCTCTTGTTGTAGTTGGGCTTTGGGCGCGCCAGATCGATGTCCCGATGTGCCACGTTCAGGTCACCACAGATGATCACGGGTTTCTTGCCCTTCGCCAACTCGGCGACATAACCACGGAACGCAGTGTCCCACTCCTGTCGATAGCCCAAACGTTTCAGCTCCTGGCCACTGTTGGGGGTGTACACAGTGACCACCACGGCATCATCGAAGGTGGCGGTAACCACGCGGCCTTCGTCATCGTGACCATCCATGCCGATGCCAAAGCCGACGCTGCTCGGCGCATTGCGACAAACGATGGCGGTGCCACTGTAACCGGGTTTCAAGGCACCGTAGGCATGCACGTGGTAGCCCTCAAGCCCGGCGAGTGCTTCAGCAACCTGGGCCGGGGTGGCCTTGGTCTCCTGGAAACAGTAGATATCGGCATCCATTTCCTGCAAGGAGGCCACCAGGCCCTTCCCCACCGATGCGCGAATGCCGTTGACGTTGAACGAGACGAGTTTCATGGGGGCGAAGTTCGGTGATGGGAACAAGGGAACGATCTTCTGTTCGGCACAAATACACCACGCAGCCTTGATGGATCGGACCTTCAGTCCTTCAAATTCATCCCGTCGCTCTTGCCCATGGCAGGTAGTCCCTGCTCCCGGTTGCGATCGCACTCCATTGCGTACAAGACCAAAGTGACACTGCACTCTTACGTCCTGGCCAGGAATTCCTTGAACCAAAGGCCCGAATCCTTGATGGTGCGTTGCTGTGTCGCGTGGTCCACATGCACCAGGCCGAAACGCGTGCGGTAGCCTTCGGCCCATTCGAAATTGTCCAAGAGCGTCCAGCAGAAATAGCCGGTCACGTTCACGCCATCGCGCTTCGCGCGAAGCACCTCGGCCAGGTAGTTCTGGTAGAAAGCAATGCGGCGTTCATCATGCACGCGGCCATTCTCCAGTACATCCGGAAAAGCAGCGCCATTCTCCGTGACGATGATGTTGCGCACACCGGGATATTTCGCGAAGTACTTGAGCATGGTGTGGATCCCTTGCGGATACACTTCCCAGCCCATTTCGGTGATCTCCGGCGTGGGTTCCAACTTGCGCGGATGCACAATGGTCCCTTTCACAAAAGGCACCAGGTGGTTGCCACGCACCACCGAGCGGGTGTAGTTCTGCAAGCCGTGGAAGTCGAAGTTGAATGCAAGCTTATCGGAGTCGCCGGGAAGCATCCACTTCTCCAAGCGACGTAGCATTGGCAGGTCTTCCATCGGATAGCCCATGCCCAGCGCAGGTTCCAGGAACAAGCGGTTCAGTAGAACATCCATGCGCTTCACCACTTCATCATGCACAGGCTTCCCGTTGAATGGATGGACAGGCGAACAGGAGAAAGTGCTACCAATGCGCGCGTCCGGAACATTGCGGCGAATGATGCGTGCCCCTTCGGCCTGGCACAAAGCAGCGTGGTGTACCGTGGGCAGGAAATTCTTCGGCCAGCGTTTTCCCGGGGCGTGCATCCCCAACAAATGCCCGACCGCCGTGAACGCCATCGGCTCGTTCAGCACCATCCAGTTCTTCACCTTGTCGCCATAGCTGCGGCTCAGCAGGTCGGCGTATTCGGAGAACCAGTCCACGCTGTCGCGCACTTGCCAGCCGCCCTTGTCCTGCAAGGCTTGCGGAAGGTCCCAGTGGTACAGGGTCAGCCACGGTTGCACGCCCCGCTCCAAGCAACTGTCGATAACACGGTGGTAGAAGTCGATGCCGCGCTGTTCCACGACACCGGTGCCCTGCGGAAGCACGCGCGACCACCCCACCGAGAAGCGGAACACATCCATGTTCAGCTCTTTCACAAGGGCGATGTCGTCGGCATAGCTGCTGTGGAAATCGCAGGCCACATCGCCGGTATCGTTGTTGTGGATCTTGCCTTTCGTGTGGCTGAACGTGTCCCAGATGGATGGACCTTTTCCGTCCGTATCCCACGCTCCTTCGATCTGGTATGCGGCCGTGGCGGTGCCCCACAGGAAGTCATCACCGAAATCACTACGTGTGAATGGCCGCTGCCAAAGCAGCCCGGCCAGGCCCTTGGTGTAGGGCGCGAAAAGCACACCTGCCCCTGCTAATGCGAGCTTCTTGATGAGTTCCCGTCTGTCCATGGTGGTCGAGCGTGGATCCGCACACTGCAAGAGTAACCGCTGTGGCGATACCCACCGTTGCAGGCACGATGGACTTGGTCGATCCAATGCAGGCATTGGTCGTATTTCACATTGAGGAAAGGTATCTGATATAACTTTCCGCTGTTTCGATTGTCCATAGCGTAAACGCCACCCAAGCGCATGCCTTTACAACCCTACACCGGAACCTTCGGGCGCGAAGAACTCAGGCACTTGCTGCGCCGATCGCTTTTTGGTTGCAGCAATGCCGACCTGACCCAGTTCCAAGGGCAATCGCTATCCCAAGTGGTGGATGCGTTGCTGAACTTCACCAACGATACCACGCCGCCCATCAAGACCTATTGGGAGCTGAACGGCAATACGCCGGACCCATCCTTGGTGGACCCCGCAGTGCCCTTCGGCAGCACGTGGGTCAACACGCCTTTACCCACCAATCCTCCAACGGACCCCTCCATCTTCCGCATCGTTAGCTGGGCCTACTGGCGCACAGGACTCATGGTGCAACAGCAACGCAACTTGCGCGAAAAGCTGAGCTTCTTCTGGTACAACACCATGCCCGTGCAGGCCAGTGAGGTGTTCATACCTCAGTTCCTGTACGACTACGACCAACTACTACGCACCAATTGCAAGGGCAACTTCCGCACGCTTGTGCGCCAGATGTCCACGAGTGGTTCCATGCTCATCTATCTGAACGGCACGTTCAACAACGTTGCCCAGCCCGACGAGAATTTCGCCCGCGAGTTGATGGAACTGTTCACCTTGGGCGAGGGCAGCGGTTACACCGAGGCCGATGTGCAGGCCGCAGCACGCTTGCTTACCGGGTGGGTGGTACGCCTCGACAATAGTGGCGTTCCCATCGTTCCGGAGGTGCTGTTCGTACCCTTCCTGCACGATACGGGCAACAAGCAGTTCAGCGCTTACTTCAACAATACGCTGATACAAGGGCAGACAGGAGCCAACGCTGGCAACAACGAACTGAACGCCTTGCTGGACATGATACTGGCCAAGGACGAATGTGGCCTGCACATCTGCCGCGAACTCTACCGCTACTTCGTGAAAGGCGACATCGATGCCGCTACCGAGCAGGATGTGATCGAGCCACTGGCCGAACTCTTCCGTAGTACCATCACCGCTCCGGACCAGATGGAACAGGTGCTACGCGCCTTGCTTACCAGCGAACATTTCTTCAGCTCCGAGGTGCGCGCTTGCATGATCAAGAGCCCGGTGGACCTTGCCTTGGGTGCCGTCCGCGAGTTGGGCCTCCCCTTCCCCACACCGTCCCAGTTCGAAGCGCAATACCGCATCTGGGGCGACATCTATGGGCTGGTGTCCTTCGCGGGACAGGAACTGGTGAACCCGCCCAACGTGGCCGGATGGCCAGCCTATTATCAGTTCCCGCAGTTCGACAAGATCTGGATGGATACGGCCACCTTCCCGAACCGCAACACCACCATGCTCGGCGTTGTGTTCGTAGGAACGGCGACCGGCAACGACCTCCTCCAAGTGCAAAGCCGCAACCTGTCCTTCATGGTGGACCTGCTGGATGTGGTGGCGCAGTTCACCAACCCCAGCGACCCCAATGCGCTGATCGCCGATGCTGCCGAACTGCTCTTTGCCGTGCCCATCTCCGCGGCAGTGCAGCAGCAGCTGAAGACCAACTACCTCCTACTGGGTCAGGCCAGCGACTTCTACTGGAGCGACGCGTACGAATTGTACGTGCAAAAACCGAACACCACGGACCAGACCGCGATGCTGGTACCCAATATCCTGCTCGCCCTCTTCGTGGATATGGTGCAGGCCGCAGAGAACCACCTCCACTGAACTGCCATACCACCGCAACCATGGACAGACGACATTTCCTCCGCAGTGCATCAGCGGTCTCCGTTGGTGGCTTCGCCTTGAAAAGCTTCAGCAGTCCGCTTTTCGCGGCATTGCAGGGTAGAGAAGACAACGATCGCGTGCTGGTGATCGTGCAGCTCATAGGCGGCAACGATGGCTTGAACACCGTGATACCGCTGGACCAATATGCCAACCTCAGCCAGGCGCGTTCCCAAGTGCTCATACCTTCCGGAAGCGTTCTTCCCCTGAGTGGTTTGGGTGGAACCGGCCTGCACCCAGCCATGGGCGGCATGCGCGACCTATGGGAGGATGGCAAGCTCGCCATCGTCCAAGGTGTCAGCTATCCGCAGCCGAACTTCAGCCACTTCCGAGCCACCGATATCTGGGAAACAGGGGCTGACAGCAACCAGATGCTCAACTCCGGCTGGATGGGACGCTACCTCAATGGGGAATACCCGAACTACCCAGCAGGCTATCCCAACACCGAAATGCCCGACCCGCTCGCCATTCGCGTGGGCGGTACCATAGGCCCTGGCTTGCAGAACATGGGGGTCAATATGGGTGTGGCCATCAACAATACGGACAACCCGCTGGACCTTACCGGCAACATCTACATCGACGCCACCTCGGACGATTGCAGCGGCGACAAACTGCACTTCATCCGCACCGTACAGCGCCAGACCGACCAGTACGGAAGTGCCATCAACGCGGCCGCCACGGCAGGCTGCAACTTGAGCACCTTGTACCCCACTGGGAACAACCCTGCCGGCCGCCTCGCACAAGCCCTCAAGATCGTAGCACAATTGATCTGCGGCGGCTTGAAAACACGGATCTATTGGGTCAGCATCGGCGGTTTCGATACGCACGCACAACAGGTGGTGGCCGGCAATACAGTTCAAGGTGAGCACGCCCAATTGCTCGCAGCAGTGAGCGATTCGATCCACGCTTTCCAGGACGACCTCAGCCTCCTTGGCCTTGAGGACCGCGTGTTGGGAATGACCTTCAGCGAATTCGGGCGCCGCATCATCAGCAATGCATCCGTAGGGACCGACCACGGCAGCGCGTTGCCCATGTTCCTCTTCGGCACCAAGGTGGTACCCGGCATGCTCGGCACCAACCCGGAGATACCCGCCAACGCCACGGCCCAGACCAACCTGGCCATGCAGTACGATTTCCGTTCGGTCTACGCCTCCATCCTGCACGACTGGTTCTGCCTTACGCAGGGCGAGGTGGATAGCGTTTTGTTGAACACCTACCAGCCTTTGACGCTCGTTGATCCCGCAGGCTGCATAAGCACGGGCATCCACGAAGCCAACCAACGCGCCGGCGATGTGCTACTGGAGGTGTACCCCAACCCCTTCGTGGACCGCACCACTCTGCGCTACACCACCGCAGGCGGACGTGTGATGGTACAGGTCTTCAACGAACAAGGGCAACTGATGCGCACAGCACTGAACGCCAGCCCAGCAGCAGGCACCTACACCGTGGAAGTCGACCTCGGCGAACTGCCAAGCGGACTCTACTACGCACGCCTGCAGAACGAAAGCCGCCAGCAAGTAAAAGGCATGATGAAGGTGCGTTGAATGTCCCACCGGCTTCCAGCCGGTGAAGTTCCGGGGCCACCGGCTTCCAGCCGGTGGGAAGTGCCTGAGCCATCGGCTTCCAGCCGGTGGGAACATCACCCAAAAGAAGATCTCTATTCCGCACACGAAAACACAGAGACACGGAGCCCTATTCCTTCGTGCCTCAGTGCCTCCGTGTGAGCCTCCGCATCCGGTGGCCGTTACAATGAACACCGCCCGGAAGCCGGTGCGACATTATCCCAAAGAGAAAGCCGACCCTTTCGGATCGGCTCTCCCAACTCAAGGTATCGGGTGGCCTTAGGCCTTCGTTACGTTGATCGCGTTGAGACCTTTTGGGGTCTCTTCGACTTCGTAGTTGACCTTGTCGCCTTCCCAGAGGGCGTCGCGAGTTCCGGTCTTGTGCACGAAGACGTCTTTTCCACCCGCATCCGGGGTGATGAATCCGAAGCCCTTCTCACTGTTGAAGAACTTGATGGTACCGCTTGCCATTGTACTGATTGGTATTGATGAGGGCGCAAGGTAGGACCGTTTTGTAGTGCGCCCGACAAGTGGCCGGAAATAAAGGTGGCCAGCGCAACAGTGGGACCGCTTACGCCGAACTCCATCCAGGGTGACTTCGCAGAATGGCACCGACCACATCCCGAAAAATCTTGGTGAACATCGCCGTCCTTGTCAAGCCCCAAAGGGTTCAACTGCCTGGCAGCTTGGTATTCTCTTTGGCCAACAAAGCGATCTGCACGATCCTCTTCCGTCTCGTATCCGCGGTCTTCGCAACCTTGATGTACCGTAGCATGAACCGCTTACTCGCTGCTCCGAAAGCATCGAAGCAGGCCATGGCGGGTGTATTCTCTTCCAAGCACTGTATCAGGTCCGGCGGCTTGATCAGGGCATCCACATCATCCATGAAATTCCATAGTCCATTCTGCTTCGACAACGCTACGGCGTTCCGACCAGCATCCGTCATGCGGCCCTCTTTCTCCAACCTCGCGTACCGGTCCTTGTACGTTCTGGTCCAGTGCTGCACCTTCCGAGGCGAGATAAGTTGCATCGTTCTTTCTTCGTCCAGCTTCCTACGCAAGCCATCTATCCATCCAAAGCAGAGCAACTCGTCCAGCACCTCTTGCGTGGAGACGTACTTCTCCGGCACATCCTTCTTGAAGGTCACAAGCCATACACTATCCTTCTGAGCATGATTCAGCCTCAACCATGCTCTCAACTCATCGCCTGAGCATATCTCGACCTGGATAAAATTCTCGGTTTTTACCATCTGAGTTCCATACGCCTAACGGTCCTGCGCTTGCCGCAGGCCGCCTTTCGTGTCCGATAGGTATCGGACCTTGTTCCTGGACGAA
>JBBEDG010000007.1:0-9082 GCA_040881405.1 Flavobacteriales bacterium
TTCATCCGAAGGATGCGCCCGTCGCTGGCGCTATGCACAGCGAAGTCCCCGTTCCATATCTCGATGCCTTGCCAGCGCTGGCGCAGAAAGAGGTGCTCCACACCATTGTGGCCGCTTGTGTAGCGTCCGGTCTCAAGCAGATCTTGTAGATCGCCGGGGAAGAATCCGTTGGTTAGAAGTTCGGCCTGCACCTTGTCAGGCAGCCTGCCTTGTTTGGATTGCGCGATAACAGAACCGAGGGCCGCGATCAGCGAAAGGGCAAGAAGGACGTAGCGGAGCATAGGCGAGTTTGTATCGTCAGGCGCAGCAAGGTATTCGAACATGATCCACCAGGGTCGATGGATCATTGTTCATGCTGGGATACCTAAGCCCGTGTTGTTGAATGCCCGGCCGAATATCGCTGCGCTAACTTTGTACCCAGTTAAGAACAATGCTTGTTGAAGCCATGTTCCCCTCATACTCAACTACCATGTACCCCCCAGAACTCGTAGCCCCCATGAAGACCGACCTCACGAGCGTCGGCTTCGAAGACCTGCATACCCCCGAACAAGTCGACAAGGCCCTTACGCAACCCGGCACCGTGCTCTGCGTGGTGAACAGCGTATGCGGCTGCGCTGCTGGTGCTGCCCGCCCCGGTGCCAAGATGAGCCTGCGTGGCGAGAAACACCCGGCCAAGCTGGTCACGGTATTCGCTGGCGTGGACACCGACGCTGTGATCCAGGCTCGCAAACACTTCCTGCCTTACCCGCCCAGCAGTCCGGCCATGGCCCTATTCAAGGATGGTAAACTCGTTCACTTCTTGGAGCGCCACCACATCGAAGGCCGATCTGCGGAAATGATCGCCGAGAACCTGATGATGGCCTACGACGAGTTCTGCTAAGGCACGGTCTCGCCCCACGTACCTCTCGAAGCCCTGGCCTTTTGGTCGGGGCTTCCAGTTTCTGGACCGACCGCCGAAAGCAGCACTTCACGTTGTTACCTTGTCTATACGGAACACCGCACAGCATGAGAACCCAACAGCTTGCCATCGGCTTGATCATGGCCCATTCGTCGTTCTGCCAGTTACCCGTTGAGATGGCCGACCAACGTGTGCAGATCGTTCGCTACGATCGTGTAGTGGCTGGTTCCCCCGGACAATGGATCTTCTCGGGCGTTCAGCAGGGTTGGGACGAAATGCGCACCCTGCTTGTGGCTCGGGCAGCGGATGGTAGCGTGTTGTGGGAGTCCCCTATGGATGTCCCGGCTGCGTTCTTGGGCCCCAGCGTAATGGCTGCACTTCCCGAGGGCTTCGTGCTCGGCGGCTGGCCCATTGAATGCTCACTACCACTTGGGCTGCACCACTTGCAACGACGCGATCAAGCTGGTGATCTGCTCTGGTCGATCCTGCTGAACGATATCGCACCTGCTTCCATCAGCATTTCAGCTGCCGGGTCCATTGCATTGGGTGACGACCCCGAAGTGGATGTGCCTTTGGTGCTCGTGGTGGATGGCAACGGCGTTCAACAAGCTGGTTGGGCAACTCCCTGGCCTTCTCTGCGCTGCGTCCGCTGGGCGTCGGATGGTACTCTGCTCACCATGAACGAGGGTGTACTCGCGCGCTGGACCAACGAGGGCGAACTCCTTGATCAGGCGATGATACCCGCCGGTGCATTGGATCTTGTTGCACTTGGCGCGGACGACCTGCGGGTGCTTCACGTGAACCGTTTGGTGCGCTACGATGGCGCTTTGAATGCGATCGATAGCATCGCGTTGACCGGACTTGGTGGAGCTCGGTGGATGGAACTCGCCGATGACCTGATCTGGATCACCTGTGGAGAGGCCTTCGCAGCGCTTGATCCTGTATCGGATCTGGTTTCATCCTTCGGCAATGATCCGATCGATGGGTATGAGATCACCGGAACTGCGGCACGCGACGGCCTGATCATGACCGCAGGCAACGCTTCCGTTGATGGCCGCAGTGGCGGGGTGATGCGCTCCTTCACCACCTCGGGGGAATTCGCCCAGCACGCGGACGATCTCGCCATCAGCATCGCTTCGGTGGACAGCTTGTACTTCGAGGTCTTCGATCAGTTCCCGCAGATCGTTCGGGTACATGCACAGGTGACCATCCTGGTGGAGAACCATGGTGCGGAAGTGCTTGATAAGCTGATGATCAACACCCAGCGCACGGTGGGCTATTGCGGTGCCGACTTCGGCGCCAACGTGCAGCCCATGGACCTACAGATCCCTCCCGGCGGAACAGCGCTGGTGCAGATGCCCTTGATCGTTTCGCAACCCTTCACGGTACCGGTCGGAGATACGCTCGTCTTCGAGCAATGCTTTGTAGCACTTTCCCCGAACGACAAGGTGGATCGTGATCCATCGGACAACCGAACCTGCCTGGAGGCGAGCTTCAACAACACCACATCGATCAGCGAGCGTGATGCCTTCAGTGGTGCGCTGATCGCTCCGGTACCTTTTACAGAGCAGTTCACCATCGAACTCGGCTCGCCCCCTGGACGGAACGCGGTACTGATGATCCATGATGCCGCGGGTCGGCAGCTCCACGTACAGCAGTGGCAGGCTGGAAATTCGCGGATCACAATTACCGCGGCACATCTTCCGGCCGGAGTGCTGGTGGTCGTTGTCCAAGATGAGGAGGAACGCCTTGTGCGACGTGTTGTGCGTATTCCCTGAAGTGTTCGGATCAGCCCTTTTTCCGTGCTCGCCGCCTGCGCCACCACCACACCAGCACCCCGATCAGGATCACGAAGGGCCAGAGGTTGGTGAGCCATACCGAGAAGCGCAACAGGTTGTTCCAGCCCTCCTTGAGGGCCACCCCGAACTGCGGGGAGAAGCGTTCCACCAAGGCTTGTTGCTTGGTGCACGTGATGGAAAGTGTGCTCATTGACACTTGGTCGCGAAGCGCTTTCATGCGTGCCTCCATGCTTTCGATCTCGGCGCGCACGTTGCCCAGCTCGCGTTCCACTTCCAACATTTCGGGAACGCTCCTCGCCTGGGTCGCCAGCTCCAGATAGCGCTTCTCCAAGGCACGCTTTGCTGCTATGCGCGCTTCCACATCCACCCATTCACTGGTGACATCCGTGGCGTTGATGTTCTGGCTCTCAAGTCGGCCCAAGCCCTGCAGGTCCTGCACAAAGGCATCGAAACGATCCGCGGGGATCCGTACTCGTAAGGTCATTGATCGGCTGCGGCCCCAGTCGCCGCGCTCATCGCCTTCCACGTATCCGCCCCCTGCCTTCACGTGCACCAGGATACTTCCCCGCGCTGCTTCCAGGTCGTCCACCTCGAAACGTAGGTCGCCACTGCGGATGATCTTGCGGTCCATGGGAGCTTGAACAGCGCTGGAGGGTGGCGCGTACTCCTCTCTGAAACCGGCCTCAGCGGTTTTCCCGGCCATGGCGTAGGGCTCCGAAGCATCGTGCGCGGAACGGCCACAGGCGAAAAGGAACAAGAGGGCTAGGAGGGGTGGGATGCGGTGCATGGTTCGGGTTGTTGGCAGGGAACGAAGGTGCGACGTGTTTCCGTGTGGCGGTAAACGAAGAAGCCCCCACCGTTCATCACAGTGGGGGCTTCTGCATTGCATTCCTCCCCTCTCCTCGGAGAGGGTCAGGGGGTGAGGGTTTACACCACCCCCTGCTCCAACATCGCGTCGGCCACTTTCACGAAGCCGGCCACGTTGGCGCCTTTCACGTAGTTCACGCTCTTGCCTTCGGTGCCGTATTGAACGCAGGCACTGTGGATGTTCTTCATGATGGCGTGCAGGCGCTGGTCCACCTCTTCAGCGGTCCAGCTCAAGCGCAGGCTGTTCTGGCTCATCTCCAGGCCGCTGGTGGCAACACCGCCGGCGTTGCTGGCCTTGCCGGGGGCGAAGACAACACCGGCCTTGTGGAACACCTCGATCGCCTCGGGCGTGGTGGGCATGTTGGCACCTTCCGCCACATACTTCACACCTTTCTTCACCAAAGCTGCGGCGTTCTTGGCATCCATTTCGTTCTGCGTGGCGCAGGGCAGGGCCACATCGCACTTGGCGACCATATCCCACACGCGAGCACCTTTCTTGAAGGTGGCACCCTTGAACTTCTTGGCGTACTCTTCGATGCGGCCGCGCTTCACGTTCTTCAGTTCCATGAGGAAGGCGAGCTTCACACCATCGATGCCGTTGGGGTCGTAGATGCTGCCATCGCTGTCGCTGGCGGTAACCACTTTGGCACCCAGCTGGGTGGCCTTCTGGATGGCATACTGGGCAACGTTACCGCTGCCGCTAACGGCCACGGTCTTGCCCTTGAAGCTGGTCTTGTTGCGCTTCATCATTTCTTCCGCGAAGTACACGCAGCCGTAGCCGGTGGCTTCCGGGCGGATCAACGAACCACCCCAGGTGCGGCCCTTGCCGGTGAAAACACCGGTGAACTCGTTGCGCAGGCGCTTGTCCTGACCATACATGAAGCCCACCTCACGGCCTCCCACACCGATGTCGCCCGCTGGCACGTCGGTATCTGCACCGATGTGGCGCTGCAGCTCCGTGGCGAAGCTTTGGCAGAAACGCATCACCTCGATGTCGCTCTTCCCCTTCGGATCGAAGTCGCTACCGCCCTTGCCACCGCCCATGGGCAACGTGGTGAGGCTGTTCTTGAAAGTCTGTTCGAAACCCAGGAACTTCAGCACGCTGAGGTTCACGCTGGGGTGAAAACGGCAACCGCCCTTGTAAGGTCCGATGGCACTGTTGAACTGCACGCGGTAGCCGCGGTTCACCTGCGTAACACCCTTGTCATCCACCCATGGCACGCGAAAGATGATGGTGCGCTCGGGCTCCACCATGCGCTCCAGGAGCATCTTGCCCTTGTACTTGGGGTTGGCCTCCATGAACGGGATCACCGTTTCGGCGACCTCGTGTACGGCTTGGAGGAATTCGGGTTCGTGCGGGTTCTTGGCCGTTACGTAGCTCATGAACGCATCGACCTGTTTTTGAACGGCCGACGTGGACTTTTTGGCGGTTGCCATGGATGGGTTGGTTGGAATTTGGGCGCGAAGGTAGTCCGACGATCGTCCCGATCGTCGGCTACCAAGCGTCTCTCTGCCAAGGTCCTGGATGATAGGGATCCACCATGCCCAGCAATGCTGTTGACAGGTTTGGTCCGCGCGCAGTAAGACGTCCCAACCCCAACCCGTCATTGCGAACCTGTCTGCCGATAGGCCGGCGCAGTGAAGCAATAACCATCAATTCAACGCATACACCTTCCCTGGCAGACTGCGCACCACACCACTGAACTCCAGGTTCAGCAGCAGTCCGGCCGCTTTCCCTTGGGTCATGCTGCTGGCCACGCAGAGGTCGTCGATGCCGATCTTCCCCTTCACCTTGATGATGTCCACCAAGGTCTGCTCATCGGGCAGGAGCTCTGTGAACAGTGCTGCTTGTACAGGTGCCTTCTTCTTCTTCGGCAGCCATTCCATCATGCGCAGCACATCGCGGGCGTTGGTCACCAATGCGGCCTGGTTGCGCTGGATCAACATGTTGCAGCCCTCGCTGCGCGGATCGGTGGGTCTTCCGGGGAATGCGAACACCTCGCGGTCGTAGCTATTGGCAATGTCCGCCGTGATGAGGCTGCCCCCCTTGGGTGCGCTTTCCACCACGATGGTGCAGTCGCTCAGCCCGGCGATGATCCTGTTGCGGGCAGGGAAATTGCCCGGTGCGAAAGCGCCATCGCTGGGCACTTCGGTAACAAGTGCGCCCTGCTCCAGCATCTCCTTCGCCGTGGCAGCGTGCTCTCCGGGGTATAGCTTGTCCATGCCATGGGCCACGCAGCCAATGGTCGGCAGCTCGTTCCGAAGCGCTGCCCGGTGTGCGGCGATATCTATGCCATACGCGAGTCCACTCACAATGGTGGCATTGCTCTCCTTCAGGCCTTCCACCAATTCCACGCAAAGCCGTTTTCCCTGTTCGGTCGGCGTTCGTGTGCCAACTATGGAAACCATGTGTTGGGCGTCCATGTCGGCCGTGCCTTTCACGAACAGTAGGACCGGGGCATCCTCGGCCTGTTTCAGCCGGGCAGGGTATTCCGCATCCAGGTAGAAGAGCATGCGCAACTTGTGCTTGCGCACATACGCCAACTCCTTTTCCGCTTTGGGAATGATGGTCTTATCGGTGATGCTGGCCATCAGCTTGGGGCCGATGCCGGGTACCTTGGCCAAGGTATTCTTCAGCTTGCGGTCCGTGAAAATGGCATCAACGCCCCCGCAATAGGCCACCAGATTGCGGGCATTCACAGGGCCAACGCCCTTCAACATCGACAATGCGATGCGATGTATCCACTGTATTTCGTCCACGTGAAGCGCGTATTGGTCTTTCGCTACATTTACCCGCTTCGCGAACGGCACCAAGCCGTGTTGGAAAGCATCACCGACAAATCTAAAGTCCTGCATGAGAAGGCTCATCGCGCTGGTACAGGCCTCCCTGTTCATGGGAATGGTATATGCCCAAGACGCCACTTTGAAAGGGAAAGTGACCGACGAACGATCCGGGGAGGCACTCTTCGGGGTGAACGTCATCTACGCTCCCGGAAAAGGTACGGCCACCTCGATCGAGGGTACATACTCGTTCACCCTTCCTGCTGGCGAACAGACCATCACCTTCAGTTCTGTGGGCCTTACCACACGCAAGGAGACCATCACCCTTATTGCCGGTGAGGTGCGTGAGTTGAACATCAAGATGTCCATGGCCGCAGCGCAGTTGGATATGGTGGTGGTAACAGCCGGTCGATTCGAACAACGGGTGGGAGAGATCACCCAATCGCTCAGCGTGCTCAGGCCCGATGTGGTGCAGAACAAGAATATCCTGAACATAAGCGATGCCTTGGACCAAGTGCCAGGCGTGGTGATCGTGGATGATGATCCACAGATCCGTGCAGGTAGTGGTTTCAGCTATGGTGCCGGCAGCCGAGTGCAAGTGCTGGTGGACGATATTCCGGCATTGAGCGGGGACATCGGCCGTCCTCAATGGAGTTTTCTGCCCTTGGAGAACCTGGAGCAGATCGAGGTGATCAAAGGGGCCTCCTCCGTATTGTACGGAAGTGCGGCATTGAGCGGGGTGATCAACATTCGCACGGCCTATCCGCGCAGTACGCCCAAGACCAGGGTCACCATGACCACAGGCGTCTACGGTACTCCAGGGCATCGTCCGGCGAAGTGGTGGGGCGACAACTCTCCCAGTGTACAAGGGGTGAACTTTTTCCACTCGCGACAGATCGGCAACCTGGATCTGGTGCTCGGTGGCAACGCCTTTGCTGACGCTGGTTTCATTGGGCCGGATGCCGTGCCTGCGGATTCCCTTGCTGCGGATCCCTTGCGCCAAGGAGTGGGCGGTTTTGAGAACCGGGCGCGCTTCAACGTTGGGCTGCGTTGGCGGAACAAAAAGGTGAAGGGCCTCAATTACGGGTTCAACACCAACGCCATGAAGAGCAGGTCCACAAGCGTATTCATCTGGGCGGATACCGATGAGGGTCTTTATCGACCGAACCAAGGAACGGTGACACGTACGCTGGGAACACAGTATTACGTCGACCCCTACGTCAATTACGTCTCAGACCGGGGTACAAAGCACAGCCTACGCGGGCGCTACTTCAAGCAGATCTTCGATAACAACAATGAGCAGAGCAACAGCAACAACACCGCAATGGGTGAGTACCAGATCCAGCAGAAGGCGGATATCTTCGGGGAAACTGTGATCACCGGCGGCATCTTCGGCCAAATGGTCAATTCCAACTCCGAGCTGTACCGGGGCAATGCTGAGGGCAACGGCCGTACCTCCTCTTCCAACGTTGCAGCCTACTTGCAACTGGACAAGAAGATAATTGAACGCATTTCACTCTCCGCCGGTGTGCGCTACGAGCAGTTCCGTGTGGACAACGACCAAGCCAGCCAGCCGGTATTCCGGGCCGGTGCCAACTATCAGGTCTTGGAGGCGACCTTCCTGCGGGTGAGCTATGGACAAGGTTTCCGTTTCCCCACCATTGGTGAGCGCTTCATAACCACCAACATCGGTGTCCTGCAAGTGTATCCCAATGCCGACCTGCGGGCCGAACAAAGCTGGAACCTGGAAGGCGGTATCAAACAAGGGTTCAAGATCGGCAAGTTCATGGGCTACGCCGATGCGGTGGTCTTCCAACAGGAGTTCAAGGACTACGTGGAGTTCACCTTCGGACAGTGGGTACAACCAACATTGCAGAACAACTTCGGCCTCGGCTTCAAGAGCGTGAATACAGGTGGCGCGCGAGTTACCGGCTACGAGCTGGAAGTAGCCGGCAAAGGCACCTTTGGGCAGCTTGATGTGGCCCTGCTGATGGGCTTCACCAACACCCTGCCCATAAGCACCACCCCGGACGAGATCTACGCCACGGCCTCATTCGCTGGCAGTACCCCTTATTCTTACACCACCACGAGTTTCGACCCTTCGGACAACATTCTGAAATTCCGCATCCAAAAGCTTTTCCGCTCGGACATCCAATTTGAGTACAAGCGTGTGAGCGCTGGTTTCAGTGTGCGCTACAACAGCCATGTGCGCAACCTGGATAAGATCTTCGTGGATCTGGACGAATCGCCCTTGCCCCAGTTCAGTCTGCCCACCGGCGTGGGCAATTGGATGCGTACGCACCGGACCGGAGATACCCTGTTGGACGTGCGTGCAGGACTGGACCTTTCGGACCAATCGCGCATCGCGTTCATCGTGAACAACTTAACGAACGAGGTCTACTCGTTGCGTCCTTTGGCCATCGAAGCTCCGCGCACCTTCCAGGTCCAGCTCAGCGTGAACATCTGATACCATGCGGATCCTTGGGGTTATACCCGCCCGCTATGCCAGTACCCGCCTGCCTGGAAAGCCGCTCGTGGACATTGGTGGCCAGAGCATGGTGCAGCGTGTGGTGGTCCAGGCACGGCAGGCCGTTTCATTGGAGGCCGTGGTGGTGGCCACCGATGATGTGCGCATCGTGGAGCATGAGCAGGGCAACGGCGGAACAGTGGTCATGACATCCCCCGACCACCAGAGAGGTACAGACCGATGCTGGGAGGCGCTGGAACATGAGGGAAT
>JBBEDG010000008.1:0-9036 GCA_040881405.1 Flavobacteriales bacterium
GCCGGACGGTCCAATGCGATGCCTTGCTGGGTATCGCGCAAGGTGGCATGGTACACATACGGCTCCTCCCCTTGTTGCGGATAGAGGCCCACGGGAACCTGGTTCACCGCGAGCGACATGGGCAGGTTGCTTGGCTTGGTAAGCGGGATGCCTGCTTCCATCAGTACATCGGGCTCCACCACGGTGTTCAGGAAACGCACACAGCGCAATTGATCGCCGCTGGCACTGGTCTGCGTCATGCGGAACACGGCGTTGGCACTGTCGGGCACGGTCACCCAACCGTTGATGCGCGCCTTGCCATCGGGCTCTTCGGCGAAGGCCGTCACTTCCAACGGGAAGCCGAGAATGCGGCTGAAGTCCATGCCGCCGTACACCCGCAGTTGGAAGTCGATGATGGTCTCCGCCACGTTGCCATCGTAGTTGGAGATCGTGGTGGTGGCGATGGTGCCGAAGCTGTTGGAGTTACCCGTTGCCTCGTTATACTCCATGCCCAGGTAACCCTGCTTCATGGCCTGGAACTCCAGTTGCGAGCGGGGCACATTGTACAGCACATACTCACCCGCAGCGTTGGTGGTGGCCTCGGCGATGATGTCCATGTAGGTGTAGCGCACCTTGGCATTGGCCACCGCAGCGCTGTCGATGGTGACGGTGCCCCGCACGGTGCGGCCGCGTTCCAACTGCACGTTCTTTACTTGCCAGTGCTTGCCGGGGTTGGAACTGACGGAGACTTCGCGGGTCACGTAGCTTGATCCATCCGGCGCATAGAAGCGGAAGGTGAAGGACCCACCCGAAGCACGGAAGGCGAAGTCCACCCGGCCTTGCGAATCGGTGGTGCGCACCAAGGGCTGACCTGCCACGGATGCCGCCGCACCGCCCGGACTGGTTGCCGTGTGTTTGATCGCCGGATACATCACCGGATTGGCTGCCATCAATTCCACACGGGCATTGACGAGGCGCAGTCCAATGGCCTGCGGATCCTGGCCAACTTGTACCAGCTGAGGCTCGTTCGGTTCGCCACGCAACACGAAATGGATGCGGTGGATCTTGTATGGGATGATCGCCGTAGTGGTCAATGTCCCGGTGGCGGGCACGTTCACGGTGATGGTGTCGCGGTCGTAGGTCTCCAGATCGTTGGGGATGATGATGATCTGCATGCCGTTGCCGCTTGGAACGCTGAGCAGCACCTCGCGGCGGCTGGTGATCATATTCCACGTTGAAGCGGTGATCATGCCCTCCTGCCCGGTGCTGGGATCGCGGTAGTTCGCTTTTGCAGGGATCGTCGTGCCCGCCTCGTTCATCAGCACCACCTTCACCTGACCGCGCGGCGCTATGAAGATCTCGCCGGCCGAATACTGGTAACCCAGACGCAGCATGGAAACATCGCCGGAATTCGGCTCGGAGGAGTTGGTGCTGCTACTGCCGGTGGAACCACTTCCACTGCTCGCACCACCCAACAGGTTCAGTGTGTTCGGGTTGATCTGGCCGATCACACCGGTGTTCAGCGTTCCTCCACCAAGGTTGATGCGCCTAACCACTTTGATGGTGCGCCGGAATCCCGGTTTGTCCACATCCAGCACATAGTAATAGCCCACGGGCACGGTGCCTTCCTTCTGCACCGGCAGTTCCTTTCTGTGGATGCGTCCATCGTTGCCGGTGACACCCGAAGCGTGCATCACCATGTGGCCTTGCGAAACGAGCGCATTGGTGGCCATGATGAAGCCATTAGGCTGGTTCGCTTCAAGCATGGCGCCCCAGCTGGTGTTGCCGTTCCGGAGGATCTCCATGCCCTGCTTGCTGATGCGCCAGAGCTTCCAAGGAGCGTTCGGTTCGGCGGTGGCCAGATCCACCTGAGTGCCTCCCACGCTATTGCGCACCGTTGCCGTTACCGCAGGGTTGCGCAACACGGTCCGCTGGATGTGGTAAAGCCACTGGTCCTGTCCATTATAGGCTCTGCTGTGCGCCCGGGAAGTGGTGCCGAATCCATCGCGAGAAGCCAGGTCGCAGCGCATGCAGCTTTCCCTCAAACGGTTACCGTGATAGTCGAAACAGGCGCTGGTCCAATCGCTTTCGTAGGCATAGACTACTGCCTGCGGCAGGTTCACCAGGCTGTGTCGGGTCTCGAACTCGTCGGTAGGCCGGGCCCACACGTAGTAGAGGTTGTTGGCCGAGACCGCACAGTCGAAGCGCACCAGGTCGCGGAACTCGGCCATGCCCTGTGCATCGCTGGTATCGCGGGCCAATTCCACATAGGTCTGACCTTCAATGGTGATGGTGGGATCTGCCGAAGGGATTCCGCGCGAGGCTTCATCCGCAGGAACCAGCGAAGGTTTACTGCCCACTTTCCGCAGTAGCAAGACCTCCAGCCCATCCTTCTTCACGCTGAAGTCATCGCGCTGTGCTACACGGACCTTCATGTCCAAGCTCTTCACTTGCGCATGGAAGAGTCCCAGATCCCCATTGGCGGGAAGGCTTGCGCTGAACTGCACCGGTTGCGCATAGTAGGTGCGTGCCGGGTTGCCTACGCGCACCATCAACACGCGGCGGAAGGTGCCGCTGTAGCTATCGTTGAACTCCGCAGTGGAGAACGATCCGATGTTGCTTACTGCACCCTGCTTCCAACTGAAGTCGAGTTGTTGCACGTGCGGCACGTTGAAGACGAAGTTGCCCTGCGCATCAGTGGTGGCTGTGGCGAGCACCGGCACGCTCATGTTCGTTTGACCTTGCACGTAGACACTGCTACCGGATGGCATCATGATGTTGCCCGGCAACAGTGCTGGCGCGATGCCACCCATGGCCGGTGTGCCTTGGAACTGGATGGCCTGTATCAGCTGTACGGTAACGCCCGCCAATGGCGCTTGTGTGAAGTCGCCGTAGCCGGTGCGGTTGCCCTCGTTGAGCAGGGTGTTTTGGACGCTGCCACTGCCCATTTGTCCGATGGCTCCGATGTTCGCGGAGCCGCCGGAACCGGAGCTCGCTGTGGCACCATGGTTGCTCGCGTTGTGCCAGAAGTAGTTCAGCTTACCCGTGAGTGTATTCGCCAGAAAGGCTGGCGAAATTCCTGGATCGATGATCGGTCCGCTGGGTGCGGTGCCGCCGTAAGGGATCACCGGCGTATCGACCGTTCCCACCGTGAACACACTGATCTCGCTGCGCCCCTGGTTACTGATCCCCACATTGCCGTTGCGGTCGCTTGCGGTCACTTGCATGGCATACTGCTTGCCTTGCTCGAAGGCCAGGTCGAACACCTGCCGCACGTACACATTGGTCATCAGGCCCTCCTTCACCAAAATGGGCTGCCCACGGCGATACGTGCGCGCTGCGATGATGGCATCGTTGGGGTTCTGTCCAGCGAAAACAGGCGTCACCAGCAGATCGTACTCGATGAGCGCTCCGGCCAGATTGCCCAAGGGCGGCGTCCAACTGAACACGGGGTTGGTCATGTAGGCATTCAGCTCAGCGGCATTCACCGGTTGGGTGATGATGGGTGGATTGGCATAGTACAAGCCGAAGCTGAAACAGCCGCCGCCGGGCTGGCTGAGCAACTGCGGACCGTTGTAGTCGTACGCTTCAACGCAAAGGCGGTAGAGCCCTTCGGGCAGTTGGCCCGTCAGTACGATGGCCTGCTGGATCTGGTCGTTCGCATTGGTGGTCACGTTCTCCGGCGCGAGGAATTCCATCACGCCCGGCTGGGTGCTCAAGACCACCGAACCACCTGGTGGGATCACGATCGGTGATGCACCCCGGTGCCCCGGTTCGGTGCGCACGAAAAGATCGGCGGTAGCGTTGGTGAGGTTCCCTTCCAAGCGCACCTGCTTCAACTCCTGCGTGGTGTTGGTAAGTGTGATCACCGCTTGGCCCGACAGGTCGGCGTAGTCGTACACGTAGGCCGAATAGGGCGGTATGATGTTCAGGGTGATGATGACCTCCTGCGCGCGGAGGAGCGTGGGGAGGAAAAGGAAAAGTGCGAGCGTAAGAGGGAGTGAGAGTGGGCGTACCCGCACACCCTCGCCCTCTCGCACCCTTGCCCCCGATACGCATCGGGGCTCGCACTCTCGCACCCTTGCACTTTGCATTTCGTTGCTCATGGCTCAGAAGTTCAATCCGTATGTGATGCGTGTGGTGGTCTCGTCGAAGGAGCGGAACACTGTTTCGTCGTTGGCCTCGTTGCGCATGTACACCGCTTGCAGTGAGAGGCGGCCCTTTGTGTGTACCGCAATGCCCAAGTCGACCAGGCCGCTCAGCGTGTAGCCGTTCGCCTCGCCATTGAAGTGGTTGCTGTTATACATGCCGTTGAAGCCGAGTTGCAGCTTGCGTTTCAGGACCGGGAACCCGAAGCCTGCACCGGCGCCAAGCGAACCCACATCGCCCTGCGCGAGCACCGTGTTGTTGTAGTTGAGCGAGGCAGTGGTGGTGATGGCCCGCTTGATCCATGTATGGCTATACACGAAGGCACCCACCAAAGTGCTCTGGTCCGGCGCGGCGTTTATGGTGCTCACGGGGCTGTTCAGCATCTGGTACACCGCCACCAACTGCACGGTGCGCACATACTTGTCCGTGATGCGGTTCATGTAGGGCACCAGCGTGAAGTTGTTGCTCACCTGCTTGAATAGCTCGGCGTCGGGCGAGAGGCGCGTGGGATTCTGCGTCACCCCGAAGTTGGCCCAGCTGGCGTTGAGGCCGAAGCGCTGCGTGGGATTCCAGTTGAGGTTGACATTGCCGATGAGGCGCTCGCTAGTGACCAGCCGTTGCCCCGCGATGTTGTCGCGCTGCAAGCCGAAGCTGCTGTTGATGTTCACCCGGCCGCTGTCCAAACGCAGGCTGGGCGTAAGGGTGAACTGCTCAATGTCATTCTGGAAGAAGTACGCGCCCATGCTGCGGTACTCGGGGTCCACACGTTTGTAGGCGATGCCCACGCCGCCGCCCTTCGCTTGGTAGTTCAAGCTGGTTTCGCCGGCGCTGAGGTACTGCGTGGAGATCTTCGCGTTCAGCCAGCCACCCACCAGGTCTTGCACAACGTTGGATTCACCGCTCACATCGCGCCCGGGCTGGCGATCATCCAAGGTGTAAGCGCTCATGCCAAGATCGGTCTTCCAGAACAGGCGACGCTTGTCGGTGCGGTAGAGATCCTTGCGCCAGCTGAAGCCTATGGCATTGTTGCGCTGTGGTGCTACACTGTCGCGCTGGGCGCTGGTAAGCGAACTCTCCACATCCCAGCCGTAGAGGTAGCTGATGTCGAAGTAACCATCGTTGTTGCCCACGCCCACCTTGGCGGCGTAGGCCATGCGGGTGTAGCTGGGCAGCGGACGGAAGGCGAGCGGATTGGCGAACTGGGCACTGTCCAGCGCGGTGCTGCGGTTCAATCGGCCATACATGAAACCGAAGCGCAGACCGGTCTTGGGGCCATCGGGCTTGTAGGCGGTATTCACCTCCACCCCGCCGCCAAGGATGCGAAAACCCGCCAGTGTGTATGGCTGGAAGTTGATGTTGCGGTAACCAGCATGCACGGTGAGCCACTTGTACCGCGGACTGATACCGTACTGGTTGAAGGGCTGGTAGAAGCGGTTCTCGAAGTTGCCCAGCAGCAATTGGAAGGGCATGGTGATGCCGAGCACGTTCAGCGTAGGTGCACCGCTCAATGTCCAGGTGAAGGGTTGTCGGCGCGGCGGGATGCCGTTGGCCGAGTAGCTCTCCATGGAGAAGCTGAGGTTTCCGCTGAGGGTGACGGGCTTCTTGAGATCGATCTGTTCGATGTCCTGGGCGGAGAGAGTACTACCAACCAACACGAGACACGCACCCACGAATGCGGAACGGAGGAAGCATGGGAAGCCGGACATGGGGCAGGTGCTGCTTGGTACGGAGCAAGAGTAGTCCCGCATGGATGGCCTGCACCAGTGCGATCGATCCAGCGGTGGCACCTGTTATCCTGTGGCACTCCACTACCTTTCCCGCGCCGTGACCACACCCTCTCCCTTCCGCATCCTCGCCCTGGTGGTCGCGTTGAGCTCTGGGCTGTATGGCATGGCCCAACTGCCTGCTCCGCTGCGCCCGCTGCTCCTCGGCGACACCATTGCCCCACCCCGCTACGACACCGCCTACATCCACAGCCACCGAAGCGCATTCAGCATCGGCTATGTGAGTTCCGTACAGAACGCGGTGATCTCCCTGAGCGACAGTCTGGGCCGCGAACTGGACCACAGCACCAATAACCCTACACAATACGGCTTGGGATTCAGCCTGGGCTGGTTGAGCGGCGAATTCACATTCTCGATACCGGGTGTGTCCGTGGCCGATCCGCAGAAAGGTGAAACGGATTCGAGGAACTACGGGCTCGGGATAACCGGCCGCAGACTCATCGGCCGGGCCTTCTTCAACAGCAGCAAAGGTTTCTTCCCCGAGCAGGCCGCGATCGCCGACAGCACCTGGCAGCCGGGCGAGCCATATCCGGTGCGACCCGACATCCAAAGCAACACGTTCCTGGCCTCTGCGAACTACGCCATTTCACACAAGCGGCGCTTCTCCTTCAAAGCCGCGCTGTACCAGAACGAACGGCAGAAGCGCAGTGCGGGCACCTTCCTTGCCGGTGGCACGGTGTGGATCAACGACATCCAAAGCAGCGAGCCTTTTGTACCCACTGCGGCCAGCGCAAATTTTGTGGGCAACACCGCGTTCGACCGCATCCAGCGCACCGTGATCGGTGCCACCTTCGGTTATACGCACACCTTCGTATTCTTCCGAAAGGCGTTCGTCACGGCAACCCTAGTGCCGGGGCTTAGTGCCCAGCAGCAACGCATCGCGCTCAGTGGTGGCGCTGCCGATGAAAGCGACTGGCAAGTTGGCGGAGTGGCCGAGTTCAAGTTCGGGGTAGGCTACAACGGCGACCGTTTCTACACAGCGATCACGGGGGCCAACTACTTCAGCTCCGGCGATACGGACGAAGGCGTGAACATCACCACCGGCTTCCGCTTCGTGCGCTTCACATTGGGCGTGCGCATCAAACAGCCGAACAGCGGGTTCCTGCGTGGTTTGGGGCTCAGCAACTGAAGACGTGTTGACGACCGGCGGATCCCTAGTATGTCGATGCGTCAACCATTAGTAAGCTCGAAAACACATGGAGTACGCTTGGTCCCGGTCGTACCAGCCCCGTCCATCCTTATCATGTAGCAACGCCAAACCAGGGGATATCAACCTTCCACCCGCCACGCCTTGATCGCCTCCAGAAAGGTGCTTCCGAATTGCTGCGCTTTGTAGTCCCCCACGCCATTCACCAGTCGGAACTCGTACATGGTTGTCGGCTTCTTTTCAGCCATGTCGATCAGGGAAGCGTCACTGAAGACCACGTAAGCGGGTTTGCCCATCTCTTTGGCCAACGTGCGACGCAATTCCTTGAGGACGGCAAGCAGATCGGCGCTCGCGGGTGTCGATTCCGCAACGACCTGTCGGGTACGCTTGGGTCGCTCCTGCCGCTCTTTGATCGTCTACGGTGTCACCAACCCAACGGGTCGTTCGCCTTTCAGTACAGCTTCACCAGCACGCGTGATGATGAGGTGGTGGTGATCGCGATAGTCCACCTCCAGCAAACCAAGGTGGATGAACTGCTGGATGAACTGCACCCATGCGAAGGCCGTGGTATCGTGACCTGCCCCGAAGGTCTTGATGCGTTGCCAGCCGTTCTCGCTAACGGTCGGACTGAATGTTCCCTTCAGCACATCCACCAACACGCTGAGCGGTAGTTTCTGGCCGCTGCGCATCACTGCGCTCAAGGCTTTTTGTGCGAGCACGGTGCCGTCGAAATACTTCGGAGGATCCTTGCAGACATCGCAATTGTCGCAGGCTTCCCCACTGGACTCGCTGAAGTAGCTCAGCAGGATCGTCCGCCGGCACGTTTGCGCTTGGGCATATTCCTTCATGCGATCGAGCTTCGCGATCACCACGTCCTTGTAGCGCGGATCTTCGATCT
This sequence comes from Flavobacteriales bacterium, assembly GCA_040881405.1. Lineage (GTDB taxonomy): Bacteria > Bacteroidota > Bacteroidia > Flavobacteriales_F > PHOS-HE28 > PHOS-HE28. Next base: position 7,958 of record JBBEDG010000008.1, read on the forward strand.
CCTCAGCGAAGTGCATGTGCGTTTGCACATCGGCATAGCTGTAGAACAGGATCGTTTCCGCAGGCTTGCCATCGCGACCAGCGCGGCCGATCTCTTGGTAGTAGCCTTCCACCGTACCGGGCAGGTTGTAGTGGATCACAAAGCGTACATCGCTCTTGTCGATGCCCATACCGAACGCGATGGTGGCACAGATCACATGCAGTTTCCCTTGGATGAAATCATCCTGCACACGGCTGCGTTCCGCTGGATCGAGCTTGGCGTGGTAGTAGGCTGCGCTGACACCGATGCCTTGGAGTTTAGCAGCCAGTTTCTCGGTGCCCGCACGGCTGTTGCAGTAGATGATGCCGCACTTGCCCAAGTGCCGACCCATGATGCGTTCAATGGCCTTCCATCGGTCCTGGCCGGGCAATACCGCCAGCGAAAGGTTCGGCCGATCGAAGCTGCTAACGAAGGTGCGTGGCTGATGCATGCCGAGCAGATCGCCGATATCGTTGCGCACAGCGCGGTCAGCAGTGGCGGTGAGAGCGATCACAGGCACCTGCGGAAAGCGTCGCTTCAGCACGTTCAGGTGCTTGTATTCGGGCCGGAAGGAATGCCCCCAGGTGCTGATGCAATGCGCTTCATCCACAGCGAAGAGGCACACGTTCAGTTCTTCCAGCTGATCCAAGAAACCCTGCTGGAACAGCCGTTCCGGAGAAACGTAGAGTAGCTTCAGCGCTCCTGCACGCAGTTGTTCTTGTATGGCTTGCTCCTCTCCGTAACTCAACGAACTATTCAGAAAGGCAGCAGGAATACCATTGCCTTGCAGAGCTTGGACCTGATCCTTCATCAAGGCGATCAAGGGCGAGATGACCACGGTGAGACCACCTAATGCGAGCGCCGGGATCTGAAAGCACAGGCTCTTGCCTCCACCGGTAGGCATCAGCACCACAGCGTCATTGCCGTGCAACACATGCTCGATCACTTCCTGCTGAAGCGGGCGGAATGACTTGTAGCCGAAGTGGCGTTCAAGCAACTCCAGCAAAGGGTTGCGCGATGATCCATAAGGAGCTGTTGGTTCGGCGAGAGTGACGGATTCC
>JBBEDG010000009.1:0-9026 GCA_040881405.1 Flavobacteriales bacterium
CGATCCTGCTCCTATCGGCCGGTGCGTACTTTGTGAAGAAGCATTGAGGCCTCGACCTACTCCGGTCGAACCTCGATTTGGGCCTTGCCCATTGCGATCCCTTCGTCCATCCAGGCCATTGCCAAACGATAGCCTATGGATAGTACCACGGCACCGGTGAACAGGCCGATGATGCCCGAGAGCATGAAGCCTCCGATGGAGCCAAGGAAGACCACCAAGGTGGGCACCGTGGAACCGCGCCCCATGAGGATCGGCTTCAGCACATTGTCGATCAGGGTGGTGATGATGAGCCAGATGGTGAGCACGATGGCCGGCAGGGTATCCATGTCCGCGAAGGCGTAGATGATCACCGCCAGCACCACGGGTCCCACACCGACCTGCACCACCGCCAAAGCAAGACCGACCACCGTAAGGAGCCCTGCCGCTGGCACACCGGCAATGAAGAGTCCAAGGGCCAACATGGTGGTCTGGATCAGGGCCACCCCCAGGATCCCCTTCGCCACGTTGCGTATGGTATTGGTGGCCATTTCCAGCATGGCGGCGCCGCTTTGGCCCATGGTGCGGGCAAGGAAGCGCCCGGCAGCGTTGCCGCCGCGTTCAGCAGTGTGCATCAGCAGGCCTGCGATCACGATGGAGACGATGAACATGAGCACCGTGATGCTGAACCCCGCGAGGGCTTTGAAGATGAAATTTCCGGCATGGCGCAATTCATCGCTGTGCTGTACCACGAGATCGGAGAACGCACTATCGTTCGTCGGCCAGCGATCGGCAATGGCCTTGCGCAGACCGCTATCCGCGTACCACTCGGCTGGCAACTGGGGCACATGCAGGGTCTCTTTCTGCAGGTAGTCGGCCACGATCTCGGCCGATCCAGCCAAGCTTCGCCCGGTGAAATAGCCGGGGACCACGATCAGGGAAAGGCCCAGCAGCACGATGATGCTCGCAGCAAGACCCTGGCGGCCGCCCATCCAACGAGCAAGCATCCGGAAGAAGGGGTACAAGGCCACTGCGAGGATCACCGACCAGAGCAGAATGCTGATGAAGGGAGCCATGAGCAAGGCGCACCAAGTGAGCAGTCCCCCGAGCAGGATCAAGCTGACGAAGACATCCACAGCGCGTGAAGTGGAGGATCTGGAGGTATCGTTGGTGCTCATGGCGTTGAGAATAATTTGGTGAAGATCGAGCGATCGGTCACATTCGCAACCGTTACACCGAACGAGCTTATAACATGGCGATCAACCTGATACCTGCGTTCGCATTGCTGGCGATCTGTGTAGCCATACACGCTACGGGACTGAGCCTCCTACTGCGCTGGATGGAGAAAAGGACGCAACATGGAAAGAGGACCATGTGGAAGGACATCTGGCTCCTGGTGCGTGTATCCTGGATCATTGTGGCGCTGCACACCCTGCAGATCATCATCTTCGCTATCTTCTATTTGGACGTAGGGAGCATGCCCGACATACATACGGCCTTCTACTTTTCGGCTGTTACCTATACCACGGTAGGCTATGGCGACATCCTGATCCCTGAGGCATGGCGTGGCTTGGCCGGCGCCGAGGCACTGACCGGGATCCTTATGACGGGTCTTTCCACAGGCTTCTTCTTCATGATACTGAGCAGGGTATTCATCCACACCAACAGGTCGAAGGATCAGGAGTGAGCCTGGCTTGAAGTGATGCGGTACGCGATCCAAGCCTGAACTACTTTAGCCGCCGCTTAGCGTCCGCCGCGCACATTGCACACCGACCACACGAGATGTTGTGGATCCTGAAAGTACCTTCCCTCAAGTCCCGTATGGTCTTGCGGTCGAGCCGGCCCATCAGGCACCTCCACCAAGTCACATTGGTCGCACTGATGTTGGCGATCTCCCCATCGGTGGCCGCACAGAATGAAGCGGACTCCATCCCGCGCACCGGTGGGGAACGTATCCTGCACAACACCGACTCGCTCCGTGCCCTGCAGTTCGAGGCCGGCCCCATGAAATTCACTCCCTTCCTGGCCCCGAGTTATACGCCGGAAATGCAGGCCCTGCTAACCGCCGGAGGGCTTATCACCTTCACCTTCGACCGGGGCGACAAAGAGCTCTTGCGCAGCAACATACCGGCGTCCATCGGGTACAGCAGTAATGGCTCGTTGCAGATATCGATCAAGACCAATCTCTATTTGCGCGGCGATCGTATGCGGATCAGCGGCGAGATCTGGCGGAAGGACATGCCCGACAATTATTACGGAGTGGGCTTCGCGAGAGCGAGGGAAATTCCCAAGGGCGACAGCACTTCTGCCTATCATCGGAATTGGCGGCGCATGTATGCAAAGGCTGTACACCAATTCAAGCCGAATTACTTCATCGGCGGGATCTTCGATGCCACCAATACGAAGGCCACGGACCTGAACCCTGTTATGACCGCCGATAGGAACGTATTGGAAAATGGAGCCAATACGCGCAACCGGGGCCTTGGTCTGGTCATGGAATACGACAGCCGCGACATGCCGGTGAACGCATACACCGGCATGTTCCTCGACCTGAGCGTGGTGAACTACGGAAAGCACTTCGGAGGGCAAAGCAACTTCTGGACGGTGGACCTGGACTACCGGCAATACAAGCCGCTGGCCCATCGGCGCACCCTCGCCTGGCAGCTGCGTTCACGCACCAGCTATGGCGAAGTGCCATGGACGGAAATGGCGCAGATCGGTACACCTTGGGACTTGCGTGGGTACACCTGGGGCCAGTACCGCGATAAGTTGATGGCCTACGGCATGACGGAGTATCGTCACATGTTCAACCGCAAGCGACCCAACAAGCGCGGCTCCATGGAAAGCCGGTGGGGCGCAGTTGCTTGTGTGGGTGTGGGGACTGTGGCACCGGATTATTCGTCCATCCCAGCGGCATTGCCCAACGGCGGTGTAGGGATCCGCTTCGAAACCGAGAAGCGCGCTAACGTGCGCATTGACTATGGACGTGGCGCCTATGGCAGCAGTGCATTCTATGTCACCTTCTACGAGGCTTTCTAAGCATTTGTCCATTACTGGATCCCAATGGATACTTTTCCGCTCTCCTAACGACCAGACCATGCAGTGCATCCCCCAAGTTCTTATCGCGTCCGCCGTATTGTTCACCGCATGCGGCACCTCTGAACCACCTCCTGCAGAGGTCCAAGCACCACCGGCCGAGGTTGAAGCGCCTCCCACAGCGGTTTCTGCGCGCCCGACCCATTGGGGATATTCCGGAGATGTCGCTCCAGCCACGTGGAACACACTTGATCCGGTGTACGCGCTCTGCGGCAACGGCATGGGGCAAAGCCCGATCGATGTGAACACGGCTGCGGGTGCTGGTGGATCGACCTGGGAATTCAACTACGGCTCTTCGTCCTTGCACATGGCCCACAACGAACACGTTGAGGACCTCTTGGACAACGGACATACGATCCAGCTCAGCGTTGAGGAAGGCAGCACCTTGAAACTCGGCGGGAACACCTATCACCTGAAGCAGTTCCACTTCCATACGCCCAGCGAACATACCGTGGATGGCAAGCACACCCCCATGGAAATGCACATGGTACATGCCAGTGATGATGGCAAGTTGGCCGTGGTTAGCGTTATGATCGAAGAAGGCAAAGCCAACGAGAACTTCGCGAAGATCATTGAATACATGCCTGCCGCCCCAGGCGATACGGTCAAGGCGGACCACAAACTTGTCCTGGATGCTCACATGCCGAACAAGGAAAAGGCATACCACTACACGGGTTCCTTGACCACCCCACCATGCACTGAAGGCGTAGAGTGGTTGGTGCTTACCGATCGCATCACCCTGAGCGCGGACCAGATAAAGGCCTTCGCTTCGCGCATGAACAACAACAACCGCCCAGTCCAGAAGTTGAATGAGCGCTCGGTGACGAAGGATGCGCGCGTGGCCCAAGCCAAGTGATCATGAGGACCATGCTACGAACAGGAGCGGCAACCTTCCTGACCTTATGCCTGTGCCTAAGTGCGCATGCGCAGACCGCGACGGATAGCATTCCACAACCACCACCGCTGAAAGCCGGTTGGTGGTTGATCCCCGGTACGGACATCCGCATGACCATGGGCGGGTACATCAAGTTGGACCTGATCCACGACCTTTCTCCGATCGGATCGCCGAACTTCTTCGATGTGAGCAAGATCCCCACGGACGGTTCCACCGGGTCGAGCACCCGCCTGCAAGCCCAGGAGACCCGCTTGCGCTGGGACTTCCGTCGCGATTCGAAGTATGGCGAGGTCCGTGGCTACATGGAAGGTGATTTCTACGGAGGTGCCGGAAACCCATTCCGTCTGCGCCATGCCTACGTCGACATCGGTGGGCGCTGGCTCGTGGGGCAGACCTGGTCCACCTTCATGGACGAGAACATCATTCCACCAACATTGGACTATGAGAAGCCCGCGGCCTACGCCTTCGCACGGCATGCCATGATCCGCTACACCCAGCCATTGGGCGATAAGACTTTCATCGCCCTGGCCTTGGAGCAACCTTCGGCAAGCATCCAGACACCGGAGCCGGGAAAGGTGAACAACCCATTACCTGATTTCGCCATGCGTGCAAGGCGTACCGGCAAGTGGGGTCACGTACAACTCTCCGGCTTCTTGGGCGGTGCAGAGTTCCAGCCGGATTCGGGCTCCACCAGCAACGTGCTGACCTACGGTGTGAACCTGAGCGGCCAGGTCAACTTCGGGAAAAAGGACAAGTTCATCTACCAAGGTATCTACGGTCCGGGCTTGGCACGTTACCGCTTTGGGAATTATGCCGCCCCCGATTCCACCGGCAAGATCCAAGCGATCACCGGCATGGGCTTCACCGCTGGTGTATTGCACCATTGGTCCGACGCATGGAGCAGCTTCGTGATGTACAACTACGGCACCGTCGAGCCTACCGACCTTCAGAACCCGGGCGACTCGAAGACCACCAGCTATGTGGCCGCGAACCTGCAATGGCATTTCACCTCCTTCGCTTGGGCCGGTGTGGAATACCTGCATGGCACCAACGAGAATGTTGTTGGGCAGGATGGTTCCGCGGACCGCATCATGCTTAGTGTACAGATGAACATCAACTGACCATTCTCAAGTTTGTAGACAGCAGTGTCACATACATTCGCGTCCGACATTTCACCCTGATCAAAACAACATGAAGTTGCAACCCTTCACCGCATTCGCGCTACCGCTTGTCGGGGCCATTGCCTTGGCCTTGGCCTCCTGTGGCGGCCCGGCCGAAAAGCCAAGCGCTGACACGCCCCCGGCCGCTTCAGGCGAAGGCCTTGACCGCACCGTGCTCCCCATCCACGAGCCGAGCACCACTCCGATCACCGAACTGGACGCACGCAACGCAACGGCACCACCGCGTTTCCAGGTGAAGCCTCCCGAGGGAGCACCCAACGTGCTGGTGGTATTGATCGACGACATCGGCTATGGCCACAGCAGCGCTTTCGGCGGGCCGATCCAGATGCCCACGTTGGAACGTTTGGCGGCGAACGGTTTGAAGTACAACCGCTTTCACACCACGGCACTTTGCTCGCCCACGCGTACGGCGATCCTCACCGGCTACAACCACCACAGCAACAATGCCGGCGCCATCATGGAAGTGGCCACGGCCTTCCCGGGCAATACGGGTATCCGCCCCGGATCCATCACGCCCATGGCGGAAGTGCTGCGACTGAACGGGTACAGCACCAGCGCATTCGGCAAGTACCACGAAACGCCACCCTGGGAAGGGTCGGTATCAGGCCCTATGGACCGCTGGCCATCACACAGCGGCTTCGATAAATTCTACGGCTTCATCGGCGGCGAGACCAATCAGTGGCACCCCATGGTGTACGACGGCACCACCCGGGTGTACCCGAACGTGGAAGCCCCCGGCTACCACTTCACCAACGATATGACCGACCAGGCGGTGGCGTGGATGAACACCCAGCAGAGCCTGACACCGGACAAGCCCTTCATGATGTACTTCGCTACCGGCGCCACCCATGCACCGCACCATGCACCGAAGGAGTATAGCGACAAGTACAAGGGGAAGTTCGCACAAGGTTGGGACAAGGTGCGCGAAGAGACACTGGCCCGGCAGAAGGCACTGGGCGTGGTGCCCGAAAACACCGTGCTGGCCGCCAAGCCCGCCGACATAAAGGACTGGGACAAGCTCACGGCTGATGAAAAGCGCCTCTTCGAGCGCCAGATGGAAGTGTTCGCAGGCTTTGCTGAGCACACCGATGCCCAGGTGGGTCGCCTGATCGATGCGCTGGAAGAGCGTGGCGAGTTGGACAACACCTTGATCCTCTACATCGTCGGCGACAACGGTTCAAGCGCCGAGGGCGGCATGATCGGCATGTTCAACGAGAACACCTACTTCAACGGGGTGCAGGAAACGCTGGACATGCAGTTGAGCCGGATCGACAAACTCGGCACCGAGCACACCTACAATCACTTCGCGGCAGGTTGGGCCGTGGCGGGCAACACACCCTTCACTTGGACCAAGCAGGTGGCCAGCAATTTCGGCGGCACGCGCAACGGCATGGTGATGCATTGGCCCAACATGATCAAGAGCAAAGGCGAAGTCCGCAGCCAGTTCCACCACGTGGTGGATGTGGCCCCCACGGTTCTGGCAGCAGCAGGAGTACCCGCACCGCGCATGGTCAACGGCATCGAGCAGCGCCCCATCGAGGGAGTGCCCATGAACTACACCTTCGCTGACGCGAAGGCCGCCGACACCCGAACGACGCAGTACTTCGAAATGATCGGCAATCGAGCCATCTACCACGATGGGTGGTTCGCAGGAACCATTCACAAAGCCCCATGGGAAGCTGCACCGCGTCGCCCGCTCACCGAGGACGTGTGGGAACTCTACAACGTGAACGAAGACTACAGCCAAGCCAACGATCTGGCCGCCAAAGAACCCGCCAAGCTGGAGGAACTGAAGAAGATGTTCATGACCGAAGCCGTGAAGTACAACGTGCTGCCTATCGACGACCGCTCGATCGAACGCTTTGACCCCGTCATAGCCGGACGTCCCGACTTGATGAACGGGCGCACGAAACTGGTGCTCTACCCCGGTGCGAAGGGCATTCCGGAGAATGCCTTCATCAACGTGAAGAACACCACGCTCCGCATCACTGCGGATGTGGATGTGCCCGCCAAGGCCAGTGGGGTGATCATTGCGCAGGGCGGCGACTTCGGTGGCTGGTCGTTCTACATGCTGGATGGGCACCTGTTCTACACCTACAATTGGGTGGGGCTCGAGACCTACACCGTACGATCCTCCAACAAGGTGGAACCCGGCAAGCATACGGTGACCTTCGACTTCGCGTACGACGGAGGCAGTGGCGGCGGTGGCCTTGGTGCATTGTCCATTGATGGACAGAAGAGCGGCGAGGGACGTATCGACAACACGAACGCGAACACCTTCGGCATAGACGAGAGCGCCGATGTGGGCACCGACGAGAACACGCCGGTGACCATGGCCTATGTGAAGCGCGAGGTGTTCAGCGGGCGCATCAGCAGCGTAACAGTGGAAACCTTCCCGGTGACGGTGAAGAAGTAGCGAAGTCGATATTGAGGCAGGGCTCGCGCCGCATGGCACATGGACCCAGCCCAAGCTGATCAAGACGAAGTAAAGCCGATCCTGTGATCGCCCGGTATGTTGAATCTGCCCCGGATGGAGAGTCATTCGGGGCAGCGCGGCCGCTCAGGAGCTCATCGATAATCCATGATCACCATGAACACGTTCTCCCGTTCCTCCTTCGGTCTGACCAGCGCTGTTTGTGCAGGCCTGTTGCTCGCTACAAGCGCATGGGCGCAGACGAGCCCGAAGATGAAGATGACGACTCCGATCCCGGAGTAGATCACGACTCCAGCGAAGATCGAAAGTCGGCTTGGCACGCTGGAGTTTCCGAACGGTTTTCCGACAGAGGCCACCGCTGCTAAGATCTATGAGCACCTCGATTTCATGCACGGCGTGGAAGCTTTTCTCTATGCCTTGCCGGGTGCCTCGGCCCACGCGGCTGGTAGAGGCATCAAGGGCAAGGGCGGAGACAACCGGACGGTTTTGATCATGGAGGAACTGATAGACTCCAAGTCGCTGTTCCTGACCGCCAATACCGAAAGCATCTACAGTATGATGTGGTTGGACCTGAAGGACGGCCCGCTGGTGATCGAGTCGCCGCCCAATATCCTGGGCATCGTCAACGACCACTGGTTCCAGTACGTCGGCGATATCGGCAATGCCGGTCCCGACAAGGGCAAGGGTGGTAAATACCAGCTGCTGCCGCCCGGCTACACCGGCGAAGTGCCGGAGGGTTATTTCGTGTTGCGCTCAGCCACGTACGAGAACCTTTATTTCTGGCGTGGATCCATGCAGGACGGCAGTACCGCAACGTCGGTCGGCAATACCAAAAAGTTCGCCAAGGTCTACGCGCTGGCCGACAAGGACCAACAACCGCCCATGAAGTTCATCAACGTATCCGGCGAGGCTTTCAATACCATCGGCGGCAACGACTTCAGCTTCTTCGAGGACATCAACGAGATCGTCCAGGCTGAGCCCAATGAGGCCTACAGCCCGGAGATCCTCGGCATGCTCGCGGCCATCGGTATCGAGAAGGGTAAACCATTTGCGCCCGATGAGAGACTCAAGGAGACGCTCACCGAAGCTGTGGCAGTGGGTAATGCCACCGCACGCACCATCGCCTTCAAGCCCCGGATAAAGGAGGCCTACCTCGCTCCGAACAGCTCCTGGTTCTTCACGTTCGTGGGTGGCAGCTACCAGTTCCTCTCGCAGCCGGGCGTGCGCAACTTTGGCAGCACGCGACCTGTTCCACTACAACTATACCGGTATCACTCCGGCTATGGCCTTCGAAATGGTGGGCATCGGCTCCCAGTATGTAATGGCGACCACCGACTCCAAGGGCAACCCGCTGGATGGTGCCAGGACCTACAAGATCCAATTGCCACCGAGCATCCATGCCAAGAACTTCTGGTCCTTCGTCGTATACGACAACCAGAGTCGT
>JBBEDG010000010.1:0-8984 GCA_040881405.1 Flavobacteriales bacterium
GGGTTTACGCGCCCGGGACCTGTTCCTTGGGGCCGAGCATTTAACGCTGGACCTGAACACCAGTTTCGAAACGCAGATAGCGGGTGAGGGGCAGGGAACAAATGCCTACGAGATCAGTGCGAAGGCGGGTTTGCAGATACCGCGCATGGTGCTTCTCCCATTCCTGCGCACCACCCGAGCCAGTGTTCCGGTCACCAATATCGAACTGGGCTATGGTCTTTTCCGACGCATCGGGCTGTACGGGTTGGAATCCGTCAGTACCGGCTTCGGTTACGCCTGGCGTGAGGACCGGCTTACCTGGCACGACCTGCGAGTCTTGGAGATCAGCTTCAACAACCTGTATTACACCTCGGAGGAATTCGATGATTTTCTCGATGCCAACCAGGCTGTGCGTCGCAGTTTCGATGAGCAGTTCATCATCGGCTTCGGCTATACCTACACACGCAGCACCAAGCGGCGGGACAAGCAACGTAGCTGGCTGGTGTACACCTTGGGTGGCGATGAAGCCGGTATCATTACTTCCGGGGTCTTCCGCGGGATCGAAGGGCCAAGACCGGAAGAAGGCTACACCTTGTTCGGTGAGCGTTACTCACAATTCGTCCGCTTCCGGCCCGAGATCCGATGGAACAAGCTGTTGGGCGATCGTGGCAGCATGTTCGCATTCCGCACCCTTGTCCATGCGGCCCTCGCTTACGGCAATAGCTCCACAGTGCCCTACGTGAAACAGTTCTTCGCAGGGGGGCCGAACGGCTTGCGTGGCTTCCGTGCGCGCAGCGTGGGGCCCGGCAGCTATATCGGCATGGAATCCGAGAACCTATTGATCGACCAAGTGGGCGACCTGAAGGTCGAAGCCAACGCGGAGTACCGCTTCACCTTGAGCGGCATGTTCAAGGCTGCCATCTTTGCCGATGCTGGGAACGTGTGGCTCTTCGAGGATGATCCGCAGCGCCCGGGCGGGCAGTTCGATAGCAGGAACTTCATCAGCGAACTGGCCGTGGATGCCGGCTTCGGTCTCCGCATCGACCCGGAGATCATCGTGATACGTCTCGACCTTGCAGCACCACTCCGCAGACCCGACCTGCCTGCTGGGGACCGCTGGGTGTTCGATGATCTGCGATCGAATTGGAGCGGGAACTTCATTTTGAACTTCGCGATCGGTTATCCGTTCTAAGAATGTCCTATGTCCCATGACGTCCCGATACGTATCGGGAGATGGCTGCTCTACGGGTTACACTGGGTGACGGCAGAAGGTGGGCTATGGACCCCATGCAACGGAACGGTTCTTGTACCGTATGAAAGCCATGTTCGATCGCACACTCCGCATTCTTGATAGTATCGCCCCCATTGGGAAAGTCGCCATCTCCATCGCCATCACGCTCCTGCTGGGCAGCGCCTCGGGCCTTATAACAGCTGGTGCTGTGGAAGGCTGGTACATGGAGATCGAGAAACCCTCCTTCAACCCACCGAATACCATTTTCGGACCGGTGTGGACCGTGCTCTATATCATGATGGGTTTCGCGGCCGGCCTGATCTGGAGCAACGGCACGGAGGATTCCAAGGTGCGTCGGGGCCTGGCGCTCTTCGGCGTTCAATTGCTTCTCAACGTGCTCTGGTCGCTGCTCTTCTTCGGCCTGAAAAGCCCCGGACTCGCACTGGTGGACATCGGCCTGCTGTTGCTCACCATCATCCTGTGCATCCGGGCGTTCCACCCCATAGACCGTTGGGCGGCCTACCTGATGATCCCCTACTTGCTTTGGGTAAGCTTCGCCACGGTGCTCAACGCGAGCATCTGGATCCTGAACTGATCGGCACCTAGTTCACACCCTTGCCGAACACCAGGCCGGCGGTGAGGTAGAAGGTGAAGTACTTGCTGTTGATGTCGCCGACCAAGGGATTATCCTCGAACACCCTGCTTAGTCCGAATGCCACTCCGGGCTCGATGGTCAGGAAGGCGATGTCGAGGCCAAGACCCGCTTCCAGGTTGAAGGAGCCTTGCTTGAAGTCCCCTTCATTCCAATTGATGTTATCGTCCTCAAGATCGGTGCTCAGGAGCACATCGTAGCTGGGGCCAACGGCGAAGCGCAATTTGAACTGCTCCTCGTTCACCAACTTGTAGCCCAGCATGGTACGCAGCTTCAGCACCGAACGAACGAGGTTATCCTCGATGTCCGTGGTGATCGTAGCGCCGGGGTTGTTGGGATCCGCGATGGGCTGTGGATAGGTGACCGTGGTGGCGTTGCGCCCGAAGAACACGCCGGGCTGCAGGTACAACGCGTCGCCGATGCGGCCATCCACACCTACAAGAAAGCCGACATTGGCCCTGTACTCGGCGCCCTGTGGCGCTTCCGTAAGGTTCTGGAAGGTGACGCCCAGTTGCGGGTTCAGCTGGAACTGGGCGCTGGCGTTGGAGATAGCCAGAAGGGCAAAAGGGACAAGGATGTTACGCATCCGGCGAAATTAGGAATGCCACGAACACATTGCGCCCCGCCTTGAACGAACAACGGGGGCATATCCGCAGATACGCCCCCGTTGCGATCGATCTCAGTGTTCGATCAGAATACCATGGGCTTGTGCCGATCGGCCGGAACCAGGTTTCGATCGTGCTGCACGGCAACGCAGCCACCGCCCTGCTCGAAGCCGATGGAGCCCACTGGTCCGTTGTAGGTCCAGTTGCCCATGTGTCGCTCCTGTTGCATGATCACGGCGAACTTCAGGCGACGGGTGCGCTGCTCGAAGGAGCCATCAGCCGCATGGCGGGTATCAACAAGCACCTCCTTGCTGAGGTGGCCTGGCTTCTCGAAGCGCAGGGTGGCCTCCACATTGGCGGGCAAGCTCACCGAGAAGCGGCCACTTTCGGAGACTTCTGCGTTGCGTATGGTGCCGTTCACCAAGACCTCCAAGACCACATCGGCCATGGTATGGTCCTCAACATGGAGCCAGCCTGTAAGGACCACTGCATCTTCGGCCGGTGGTGCTATAGGTGGGTTGGCCGTTGCTTTGCCGCCGAACCCTAGCAGGAGTGCGGCGCAAATTCCTCCAATGCTGTTCCGGGAAATGATCTGGTTCCTCATGATGTGCAGGTGTTGGTACAGCGCTGGATACGACGGCCGCTTGTGCAGGTTGCAGGCTTTGCTAGCCTTTTCGACGGAAGGCGATACATAGCCGTGGAATGCCGAAGAAGTAGGGATGGAACGTGGACGCTACAAGCAGTGCCCTTCGTCGGGACAACTACTCCGTACCGTTCCGGACCACGCTTTCTGCCGCAACTCTGGCGGCAACGGCATTACTCACCACTTCCTGGATCTTGGTACGGATGCCCAGTTCCACCAGCTTGTTCCGCTCGGCGTTTGGATACACACGATTGCTCAGGAATATGTACACCACCCGGGTATCGGGATCGGCCCAGGCCATGGTTCCGGTGAAGCCGGTGTGACCGAAGCTTGCGTAGCTCACACACTCGCAGGTCGGTCCCTTGCCTCCCAGTGTCGGGCGATCGAAACCCAATCCACGCCGGTTGCCACTGCCATCGGGCTTGCAGAACTGACACTTGGTGAACTCGGTGATCACCTCCGTGCTCAAATAGCGCACACCGCCATAGGTGCCTCCGTCGATGAGCATTTGCATCAACTTGGCCAGGTCGTTCGCATTGCTGAACAAGCCCGCATGCCCTGCAACCCCTCCCTTTAGCGCAGCACCGGGGTCATGTACATCACCCTGGATCTGGCGCTTGCGGAAGAGCATGTCGTACTCGGTGGGTGCAATGCGGTCCGAGGCGAAACGCTCCCACGGTTTGTAGCCAAGACTCCAAGCACCCATGGGCGTATAGAAGGTCTGCGCCATGTACCGGTCCAGGGGCATGCCACTGAGCCGTTCGATGACCTCCTGCAGGAGATAGTAGCCCATGTCGCTGTAGACATAGTCGCCTTTCGTACCGAGCGGGGTCCTTAGCACCCAGGTGAGGAGGCTGTCCGTATAGGCCTTGTGCAGGTACAAGCCTTGGGCAATACGAATGGTATGATCGGCAGTGGCTTGCTCGCTAACGGTACCCGGCTTGTAGCCACCGTCCTTCAGGATCCGATTCTGGAAGGGTACGAAGGCCTTCAGCCCGGACTGGTGCGTGAGGATGTCGCGCAACTGCATGCGGGCATGAGCGGGATAGGCATCCTCCAACTCGGGCAGGTAATGGCCCAACTTCTTGTCCAAGTCCAGTTGGTCGCCGTCCATCAAGCGCATCAACGCCAGCGTGGTGCTTGCCACTTTGGTGATGGAGGCCAGGTCGTAGATGTCATCCGATGCCACTGGCCGCGCATTCTCGTACGTGGGGCTGCCGTAGGTCCTGTTCAGTACGACCTGGCCGTCCACAGCCACCAGTACCTGACAGCCGGGATAGGCTTGCGCCTTGATCCCGCTCTCCGCGATCATATCGATGGCCTTCAGATCCGCCGTGGTAATGCCCACGGACTCCGGAGGAGCATAACCCAAGCGACCAATGGACCCAAGGACCAGACCATCGCCAGCGGCATAGAACGACGATGCACTCACCGGTAATCCACCGTTGGCGCCGGTGGCACCGAAGATCACTTCGGCCGCCATGTTCTGGCTGTCCTCGGTCTCTTCGTAAGCCACCACGGTGGTCGCAAGCAGGTGCGCGCCATAGGCTTTGGTGAGCTTATATGGATTGGCGAACAAGGCGAACACAGTGGGTTTGCGTGCGGCGATCTCGCGGACGATGTCCATGGACGTGCCCGGGATACCGAATTCCTTGTTCACCCTATAGGAGGTGCCATGTACCGAAACAATGACACGATCGAAGGGCTGCAGCTTGGTGAGAAGGGCGTCCAAGCTATCGCGACCCAGTGCTTTATCGCAGCGGAACGTGGTGACCTGGCCGTGGCGCTGCAAGGCTTTCTGGAAAGTGTTGCCCAGTTTGTCGCCTATAACGAGGGATGCGATACGCACGCTGTCCAAGCCTTGCAGCGGAAGCAGGCCCTTGTGGTCCTTGGCCACTGTGATAGCCGCTGCGTACAGTTGTCTGCGCAGTGCTTCGCCCTGTGCGGTATTAAGATCCGCATGCAAACCCTTGGTGTGGATGGGTGTGCGGTTCGCCAGGCCCGCCCATTCCTTCGCGCGCAGTATCTTCAAGCAGCTGCGGTCGATCACGGTGCTGTCCAACTCACCATCGGCCACGGCCTTCTTGATGCGCTCGATCGCCTTCACCGGGTCTATCGGGAAGAGCATCACGTCATTGCCTGCCTTCAAAGCGCGCAACTCGATCTCGCCCGGCTTGTCGGCATTGGCCACGCCTTTCATGTTGAGCGCATCGGTGAAGATGAGACCTTGGAAGCCGAGTTCCCCCTGCAATAGGTCGGTCACGATGGGTGCGCTAAGCGTGCTGGGCATACCCTTGCTACTGTCCAGTGAGGGCACTTCCAGGTGTGCCACCATAACGGCCCCAAGACCTTCCCGGGCCATTCGCTTGAAGGGGTAAAGCTCCAACGAATCCAATCGGGCACGGCCGTGTGCGATGTGTGGTAAGGTGTAATGCGAGTCGCTGTCCACATCGCCGTGGCCGGGAAAATGCTTCGCGGTCGCAAGCACTCCTCCGTTCTGAAGGCCACGCATGTAAGCGATGCCTTTGCGCGTAACGTTCTCACGATCCTCGCCGAAACTGCGGTCGTTGATCACGGGGTTCGCCGCGTTGTTGTTCACGTCCACCACCGGGCTGAAGCTTGCATGCACACCGATGCGCTTCATCTGCCGCGCGATCTCCAGCCCCATCTCCTCAATGAGGCTGTCGTCCTGGATCGCGCCCAAGGTCATCTGCCTGGGGAAACGCATGGTACTGTCCAAACGCATGGAGAGTCCCCACTCCAGGTCCATACCCAACATAAGGGGCGTGCGTGCCACGGCTTGGTAGCGGTTGGTGAGTTGCACCTGGCGACCGGGGCCGCCTTGGAAGAAGATCAGCCCACCGATGTTGCGCTCCTTCACCAGCTTCTCGATCTCCGCTTCATGCGCCTCGTTCTTGTTGGAATAGGCGGCCACCATCATCAACTGGGCAATACGGTCGTCCAAGGAAAGTGATGCGAAAACCGAATCGGCCCAGGGGCTGGGAGCCTGCAAAAAGACCGGTGGTGTGGCTGGAGCACCATTCGCCCCACCCCCGAACGGTGGTAAAGGCAGCGGCACCGTACCGCCAAGGGCGATGGCCGCTGCGGGCAGGAGTGCGATGAACGAACGACGGATCTTCATTGAAAGGGGAACGCGTTCCGGATGGCTTTCTGTACAGCGTGGCAAAGGAGCATATGGTATGCCACGACGGAATATGGGCAAAACTACCGGGGACGCGGGGGGCGCTTGGAGCGTTCAACGTGCAGTTATGCACAAGGTGCATCGCACAACAACACCGTGATGGTCCGAAGAAGCACGGTTGCAACGGTGGGGCGAGAATGGATGTATCCATGGGAAGATGCCACCCGCCTTCGTCCTGTGGCTGCTGCGTTGACGTCCAACACCGTTCGGAGCACAGCACGCGAAAAGCCTGTCGTACTTTTGTGCCATGTCCGCTCCCCGACTTCCGGCCATGTTCAGTTTGTTCCGTCAAGGCTCCACGCGGGGGTTCGATCCGGTAACACGGTACTACGACCCGGTGAAGGAACAGCGGGAGGAACGCCTGCGAAAGGTGCGGGCCGAGGCCACGGCCGAAAAACTCTTCAAGGCGGACCGGGAGCTGTTCGCCGATCGAATGCGGCATTCCTGGCACCGCCAGAGCAGCGAGCGCACACACCTGACCCGCTTGGTGCTGATCATGGGCATGGTGATCGTCATCCTTTATTTCATCGTCAAGGGCTTCGGGCTACTGCAATACTGGAATGCCTGATCTGATCCGGCTGTTGCCCGACCATGTTGCCAACCAGATCGCTGCCGGCGAGGTTGTGCAGCGCCCTGCGAGTGCCGTGAAGGAACTGCTGGAGAACAGCGTGGATTCCGGTGCAACGCGCATCATTCTGGTGGTGAAGGACGCCGGGCGCACACTGATGCAAGTGACCGATGATGGCAAGGGCATGAGCCCGGGTGATGCGCGCATGTGCTTCGAGCGCCACGCAACAAGCAAGATCCGCATTGCCGATGACCTCAGCACAGTGGTCACCAAAGGCTTTCGTGGCGAGGCTCTGGCGAGCATCGCCGCCATTGCCCAAGTGGAACTGAAGACCCGCGAAAACGATCAGGAACTGGGAACACGGGTGCTTCTTGAAGGTAGCCGCGTACGTGCCCAAGACCCCATTGCCGGACCGGCGGGCACCACCATAGCGGTACGCAGCCTTTTCTACAATGTGCCAGCCCGACGCCAGTTCCTGAAGAGCGATGGGGTGGAATTCAAGCACATCGTGGACGAGTTCCACCGCATTGCTTTGGGGCATCCGGAGGTTGCCTTCCAGCTTGTACATAACGATCAGGAGGAGTTCAATCTGCCGATGGCGCTGGAAGGAACGTCCTACGGCGCTGCGTTGCGCCAACGCATCGTGGGGCTCTTCGGCCGCAAGTACGATGAGCGCCTGGTGCCGGTGGAGGAGACCACGGACTTCTTGGGCATCACCGGCTTCGTGGGGAAGCCCGAGTTCGCCAAGCGCTCCCGAGGCGAGCAATACTTCTTCGTCAATCGGCGCTTCATCCGGAGTGCCTACTTGGAGCACGCGGTGCGCAAGGCCTATGAAGAGCTGGTGGCACGCGATGTACACCCCTCGTGGTACATCTTCCTGGAACTCGACCCGGCGCTGATCGACATCAACATACACCCCACAAAGACGGAGATCAAGTTCCGCGACGACCGGGCGGTGTATGCCCTTGTGCACGCGGCCGTGCGCCGCGCATTGGGGCGCTTCAACATCGTACCCAGCCTGGACTTCGAACCCGAACCGGCCATCATCGCCGCATTCTCCGGAGGCGGCTCCTCACCCATTCCGGCATCCGTACCCGCTTGGCGACCCAATGATCTTGGGGCCTTCAATGCGCCCCCGCGGGTAAGTACCGAAGGGTGGCAGCAACTCTTCGACCTGGGCAATGGCAGTGGCGGGCCGGAACGGATACCGATCAGCGAAGCGCCACGCATCATGTCGTCGCGCGAGCACGAAGGTGTACCTGGCGAACGCCCTGTGTTCCAGCTGCACGGTTCGTACATTTTGGCACAGGTGCGCAGTGGATTCATGGTTGTGGACCAGCAGCGCGCCCATGAGCGCATCCTGTACGAACGCAATCTCAAGAATCTGGAGCAGGGAGCGGGGCTCACGCAAACGCAGCTGTTCCCCCGCAATGTGGAACTGAACGCCAGCGACCTTTCCATGGTGCAGGAGCTGCTGCCCGATTTGCGCGCCTTGGGGCTGGACCTCGAACTCTTCGGTGGGCGCACTGTTCAAGTGAATGGTATGCCTGCCGAAGCGCCGGACGATGATCCCGCGAGATTGTTGGAGAGCGTGCTGGAGCAATTGAAGAACGAAAAGAACGCCTTGCGGAACGAGAAGCACAATGCCCTTTCACGTGGCATGGCGCGCAGCATGGCGATGCGTCCAGGGAAAGTGCTTGGCAGCATTGAGATGCATGACCTGATCGACCGCCTCTTCGCCTGCGAGATGCCCACGCACACACCGGGCGGTAAACCCACCCTCGTCACCTTCGGGCTCGATGAGCTGAACGAACGCTTTCAACGCTGATGCGCAGTATGCTTGGCTCGATCGGGGGAGGCCTTCCACCCGTGGTGAAGAACCTGTTGATCATCAACGGGCTCATGTTCCTACTTAAATTATCCCTGGGCACCGATGCGCTCGGGCGCAACACCTTGGATGGGATCCTGGGCATGCACTACATCGGCTCGCCGCTATTCAAGCCCTGGCAGCTTGTAACGCACATGTTCATGCATGGCGACTTCGGGCACCTTTTCCTCAACATGTTCGCCTTGTTCATGTTCGGCGGCTCCATCGAGCGGGCCT
>JBBEDG010000011.1:0-8961 GCA_040881405.1 Flavobacteriales bacterium
CTGAAGATGCTCCTGAAGGAGGAGAAGATCCTCGCTGCGGAAAAGGAGAAGGCCCCTTGGCGCCGTACACCTCTTCGATTGGGACGAGATCAACTTCGCGGAGATCGCGCGCGAGATGGTGGTCACGGGCAACTGGGCGCAACCGCAGATCGACCACCTGCCCTTCCATGAAAAACCGCCGCTGTTCATCTGGATGCAGGCCCTGAGCATGAAGCTCTTCGGCATCGCGGAGTTCGCATCGCGCTTTCCGAATGCGATCTGCGGGATACTCACCCTGCTGGTGCTGTTCCGCATCGGCGATCAGCTACGTGGAAAGGTCTTCGGGATGTTGTGGGCCTTAGCCTACGTGGGCTCCATCCTGCCCCACCTCTACTTCCGCAGCGGCATCATCGATCCGTGGTTCAACCTCTTCATCTTCCTGGGGCTACACGCCATCATCACGCTGGTGCAATGCGACCCCACACGGAACGAAGGTGCGCTCAATGCCCGCAACGACAAACATGCCTGGCTGGCCGGACTCTTCCTGGGTCTGGCCGTGCTCACCAAAGGCCCGGTAGGCTTACTGATTCCAGGCTTGACCATGGGCGTCTACTGGGTTTGGGGACGCTTCAAACCCTACCTGCGTTGGCGACGTTTGGGCATCATCGCCTTGGCCGCGGTCATCACCATCAGCACATGGGCGATCATCGATCTTCTGCGCAACGGACCGGAATTCATCGTGGCCTTCTTCTGGCGCCAGGTGGCCATGCTCACAACTGAAGATGCGGGCCACGGAGGCTTCTTCGGATACCACTTCGTAGTGCTGCTGCTGGGTTGCTTCCCGGCATCGGTCTTCGCCTTGCAGGAACTGTTAAAGCCCACACGCACGGAGGATGTGCACCAGAACGACCACCGCCGTTGGATGCTGATCCTGTTCTGGGTGGTGCTGATCCTGTTCAGCATCGTGAAGACCAAGATCGTCCACTACAGCAGCATGGCCTACTTCCCGCTCACGTACTTCGCTGCGTTGCAATTGGAGCGCATCTGGAAGAACCGTGAAGCCTTCGGCTGGTCACGTTTTCTACTCGGGGGCTTGGGCTCATTGGTGGCGGCGATCTTCATCGTGGTGCCCTTCCTAGGCATGAACATCGCACAGCTCAAACCGCTCTTCGCGCAGGACCCCTTCGCGCTGGCCAACTTGGATGCCGAAGTACGCTGGACCGGCCTGGAAGCGTTGGCCGGGGCCTTCCTATTGGCCGCCTTGCTCACCGGCCACTGGCTGCACGGCAAAGGCCGCTACCGCGAAAGCACCCTCGCGGTGTTCGCTGGATGCGCACTGTTCGTAACTGTCACGCTCTTCTTCTTCATCAATCGCATCGAAGGCTATTCGCAGCGCGCCGCTGTGGAGTTCTTCGAAAGCAAGGCCGAAGAGCAGTGTTGGTTGATGACCAAAGGCTACAAGAGCTATGTGCCGCAGTTCTATGGAAGGGTGCGCGAGGCCAAACCCGATGAAGCTACCCTGTGGCATGGCCCGATCGACAGGCCGATCTACCTCTCCTGCAAAGTGACACACGTGGAAGAGGTGGAAGCCTTGGGAACCTTCGAAGAGTTGTACCGGAAGAACGGGTTCGTGTTCTTCAAGCGTGAACCAAACTGAGCGTATTCGTTCTTACTCCCATCCTCTGCGTTCCTTTGCGTCCGATACGCATCGGACCTCAGCGCCTCTGCGTTGATCTTATTCACATGACCGACGACCTCTCCTTCATCCTCACCCACCTCGGCGAGGACCGCGAACGCGGCTATGATGCCGTGGTTCCGCCCATCGTGCAAAGCGGCAACTTCACCTACCCCACCGTGGCCGCCATGCGCGCCGTGGTGCAGCAGGAGATGGACCGACCGCTGTATACCCGAGGCTTCAATCCCACGGTGGCCATCCTGCGGAAGAAGATCGCGGCCTTGGAACATGCCGAGGATGCGCTGGTCTTCAGCAGTGGAAGCGCAGCGATCGCCTCGGCCGTCATGAGCTTCACCAAGGCGGGCGACAACATCGTGTGCGTACACAAGCCCTACAGCTGGACGAAGAAACTTTTGGCGGAACTGCTGGTGCGTTTCGGTGTGGAACACACCTTCGTGGATGGCACCGATGCCGAGAACTACCGCAAGGCGATCAAGCCGAACACCACTTTCTTCATCCTGGAAAGTCCCAACTCGCTCACCTTCGAGTTGCAGGACATCGCAGCCGTTGCGGCGATCGCCAAGGAACACGGCATCATCACGCTCTGCGACAACAGTTTCAACAGTCCGCTGTACCAGAACCCGATCGATCTCGGCATCGACATGGTAGCCCACAGTGCCACCAAGTACCTCAACGGCCACAGCGATGTGGTGGCCGGTGCCCTGGCCGGAAGCCACGCCCACATGCGACAGGTGATGAGCAAGGAGTTCATGACCTTGGGTGCGGCACCATCACCACACGATGCCTGGTTGCTATTGCGTGGCCTACGCACCTTGCCCCTACGCGTGGAACGCAGTGCGGACAATGCGGAAAAGATCGCACGCTTCCTGGAGGTGCATCCCAAGGTGGCACGCGTCCATTGGCCGGGCCTTGAAAGCCATCCGCAACATGCGCTGGCGAAGAAGCAGATGAAACGTGTGGCCGGGTTGATGAGCATTGAACTGGATGCACCGGACGTGGCCGCCGTGGAACGTTTCTGCGACAACTTGAAGACCTTCCTTATCGCCGTGAGCTGGGGCGGCTACGAAAGCTTGCAGTGGCCCGTGTGCGCCTTGCAAGGACCGAGCGGCTACTACACGGACCTGCCTTTCACGATGATCCGATTGTATGTGGGCTTGGAGGATCCGGAGGAATTGATAGCGGACCTTAAGCAGGCGCTGGACCGGGTATGATCACTCCACCGGATACGGATTGGCCGGTGGCATCACACAAACGGCATTTAGGTTCACGGTAACGGTGGCCTGTGCATCGGGGCAGTTACCACCCGCTACGGTGTAAGTGAAAGAGTAGCTGCCCGAAGGCGTGCCGGACACCGCAAAAGTGCTTCCGTTCAATTGGCCGGTGGCATCAGCATCCGTCCATGTTCCACCCAGTGCCGGAGTACCGCCCAGCTGGTCGAAAAGGTCCACATCGCCCTGGCTTAGGCATCGGCTGACGGTAGCGTTGTTGCCTGCGTTGGGCGGCTGGACAACGATCACCGTAACGTCGACCATGGAAGCTGCACAAGGTGGAATTCCAGGTATGGTATACCTGTATGGACCAGGAGTATCCACACCCGGCGTGAACATGTTCGAGTGTGGCTGGCCTTGGTAAGCCCACATGCCACCGGGAGGTAGATCGGCCTGCATATCCACAGGTGTGCCGGCACAAACCGAGAGCGTGAAGTTCGGACCAAGGTCCACCAAAGTGTTCACGGAAATGCACAATTGTGCATTCGCGTTGGGGCATGGCATATTGCCAGCGACTGTGTACACGTAGCAACCTGGTATGGAAGAATTCGGGGTGAACACAGTCTGCACTGCTCCGTCAGGACCGCTCCACGTTCCTCCTTGCTGAGGTGATCCGGTCAATTCCGTGAACATGTTGAATGGCGCGTCGCTGCTACATACGGTCAGGGACCCACCGGTGCCGACATTGGGCTCCATGACCACCGATATGGACAAGGATGCAGTTGCCTGCATGCATGGTGCATTGGCTTCCACAACATACTGATAGATGCCCCCTGGGTCCGTAGAAGGATCGAACATCCCACCTATTGCGCCCGGTCCCGACCATGTCCCATCAATATCCGGAGAACCTCCCAGCAAACTCGTCAACAGCACCGGAGCTGAATTGCTGCAAATGGTGATCACAGTGTTCAGACCCGCATTGGGTGGCACCACAGTGCTGATCGGCAGCACATAAGCATCTCCGATCTCTGCAGGATCCGTGGCGACTACCCGGATCGCCTGTCCGGAGCCACCTTGAATGCCGGCTGGAAAGCTGCACGAGATACTCCCTGAGCCTGTGGCCATTGCACTGCCTATGACCGTTGGTGCAGCGAACGATCCCGTTGCATCGGATAGTTCCACGGTGAACACATTGCCGCCATTGAATGCACCCCCTGCCGTGTATGTGACGTTCAGCGTTGGAGAACCACAGAGCGATACGGGAGCCATTGGCTCCACAATGATCTGGGCCGAGACCACGGACATGACAGCCAGCGAAGCAAGGCACAGTATGGTTCTCATTGAGGGCATGGTCGTTCGTTCAGGTTGTTGTGAATGTAGTCCAAGGTGGGTCCAGGGTCGCCGGACATTCGACGGAGCAATGCCGGGGTATCGACCAGTGGGGGCATTCAAGCACCAAGCATGTGCTATTGGGCCGGAGGCTCAGGGAGCGCGGTCACTTGATCACCACACGCACTGTTCGGTCCTGTGCGTGTATGGCATCCAATAGGTCGGCGATACGCCCTGCTTCCTGCGCTGATCCCACCGGATCGTGGACCACGAAGCGACTGCGGATCCGCACCTCGCTGGCGCTGATCACCTCTGCGCTGAGCGTGTAGCGAGCACCGCTCGTGCTCAGGTCAAGCTCGAAGCGGGTAAGATCCATGATATCCACAGGCTGCTGGAACTTCAGATCGAGGATGAACTGATCGGTCTGCGCAAAGTCCCAATGGAAAGGCAGGTCACGTCCTTCCCGTTCGCAGGAATAAGGCACGGCATGCGCGATGAACGGTCTCAAGTCGATGCTATGGACGCCTTGACCTTCATCGACGACAGCGTTCACCAATTCCAGGTCCACCTCATCGCGAAAACGGTATGGAGCGTTGCGGCCTACATCCTGTGCATGCTGCGTGAGCATGCGGGTGCCGGCGAGCGAAGCAGGCACATGGCCGTAGGCGGTGTTCACTGTTGGGTCCATGGTACTTCCCAGGAACGCAGCCCTGCCAAGTGTGCTGAATTGGCCGCTCAGGTAGGTGCGCACACGGTCGCGCACAGTGGCACTGAGCAGATCCACTTCCATGCGGTGTTCGATCCAGCGGACGTTGGCCTCGCCGACGGTGGTAGGCAGTTCCACGAACAAGGGCGGTTCTGGATCATCGGATACCAGTCGCAGCCTATCGATCAACAAAGCGGAGGTTCCTTCCCAGTAGAACGGAAGTTCGTTGGCGAACCAGCCATGGCGCATGCGCTTCGGGTGCATCCAAAGCACGCTCTCGCCATCGCGCACACCAAAAAGCCACTCGTTCTCGTGCATCGGAGTCGTGAAGCGGTCATCGAGCGATCCGCCTCGAGCATCGAGCAGATATGCCGTGACATAGGGCAAGTGCATCGCATTGATCAGCTTACTATACAGATCGTAGCGACTGATGTCGCGCAGACGTTCCTCCTCCACTTGATCGCCCATCCGGGCCAGGCTCATATCAAGATCCAGATACCACTCCCGATCGGGCATATAGATGAACTCCTGGGCAATACGTTCATGCAGCGCCTCCAAGCACCTCACCGGATCGATGGGATCCAGGCTTCCGCATTCGGATGCGACGAATCGCTCCACGAGCATGTTCTGGCGATCGGGCATGCGCTTCCTCGAAACACGCTCCCACCATAATGCTTTTGCTTCCCGGAAGCGTATCGCATGAAGCCAGGGCTGCTGCTGGATCGGCAACCCACTAAGGCGCTCGCCACGCAGGTAGCGCAGGTCCTCCGGCTGAAAACCGACAATGACAGCTTCCACTTCATCGGCAGGCCGAGCATGCACTTCGTCCATGATACCTGGAAGGTCGACGCGTTGCCAGGAGGCCGATCGTTCGTTGCCTTCGTTCCGGCGTTCATCGGGGATAGCACCGGCGATGGTAAGACCATGTTTCGCATTGTACTTCATCTCCGTTTTTTGATAACGGATGGGCAATGCATGGTGGAAGAAAATGCGCCAATTGGAAAGGCGTGTCCAGTTATCCACCCACCGGGTTCCCCGCCAACCGCTGGTGTAGGGCGCGTTGCTATCCCAGGGCAGCATGTACTTCCAACGGTACTCCACGACATCGCCGGGCATGATCCCTTGCGGGTAGAAGGTGGTGGCTTATGTCCGCAGCAGAACAGCCCTCCCTTGCACATCAGAACCGGAAGCGAGCTGCTGCACGGGCAATTCCGTCCAGGATCCATCCGGCTTGATCACACGGACCGCGAAATGGTCCACACGAAGGTTGAAGGATCGCGGAAACGGCCTGCTATAAGCTGCCGTGTAAGGTGCGCCGTGCCTATCGAAAGGTGGGTCGAAGCTCTCTGGAAGTGCAATGGGACCATAGCGCACAATGTCATTTCGCTCCCCGAAACGCACCACCCGTGTGTGCTCGAAGAAGAATGCGAGGAACTCGGGTTTCTCGTTCCGTATCCTGATCGATCTTGTATCCGAGAGTATCTCCGTGGCAGCGGAGGAGGAAGTCTCCCATCGAGTATCCCAAACGCTATCCGAACCCCATGAAAATTGGTTGTCTTCGACCTGCCCCAATACACCAAGAACTCCAGCATGTGCCAGTAGAGCAACCGCCAAGAAACGAGAGGACTGCCTCATGCGCGGGGTGGTTTTGGTACCCTGAAGGTATACCGGAACTCGCCCCTATCGCATATCCGCGCTACTTTTTCCGGAAGAAAAGTCGGATCGGCACACCCGTGAAACGCCAGTGTTCGCGCAAGCGATTCTCGAGGAAACGCTCGTAGGAAGGCTTGATGTATTGCGGCAGGTTGCAATAGAACACGAAGGTCGGAACGTACGTGGGCAATTGCGTGATGAACTTGATGCTGACCTGCTTGGCCTTGTACATGGGCGGTGGCTGCCGCTCGATCAGCGGCAATAGCACATCATTAAGCTCGCGTGTCTTGATGCGTCGCTTGCGGTCCTCATACACCTGCATGGCCAACTCCATGGCCTTCAGTATCCGTTGTTTCTCTATCACGGATGTGAAGATCACAGGCACATCGGTGAATGGCTCGATGCGCTTCTTCAACTCGGCCTCGAAGGCCTTCATGGTGTTGGTCTCCTTCTCGATCAGGTCCCACTTGTTCACCAAAACCACCAAGCCTTTCCCGTTCTTCTGGATGATGGAAAGGATGTGCAGGTCCTGCTGTTGGATACCATCCTGCGCATCGACCATCAGCAAGCATACATCACTGTCCTCGATGGCACGCACAGAACGCAGTACGCTGTAGAACTCGATGTCCTCGTCCACCTTGGCCTTGCGGCGGATACCTGCGGTGTCAAGCAGCATCACATCATGGCCGAACACATTCCAGCGGGTGTTGATGGGATCGCGGGTGGTGCCGGCCACCGGTGTCACAATATTCTGTTCGCGACCCAGCAGGGCGTTGACCAGCGAGGATTTCCCAACGTTCGGCTTGCCAACGATGGCGATGCCTGGAATGTCGGACGGCTCCTCCTCAGTGGGTTTGATGAAGGTCTTCACCAAGGCATCCAGCATATCTCCGGTTCCCGCGCCACTTGTGGCCGCGCACGAGAACACCTCACCAAGACCGAGTTTGTAGAATTCCGCTGCGGCGTATTCCTGGTCAGGTGCATCCACCTTGTTCGCCACCAGGACCACAGGCTTCTTGGCCTTGCGCAACAAGCCTGCGATGGTCTGGTCCATGCTCGTGATCCCGCCCTTCACATCCACCATGAAGAGCACCGAATCCGACTCATCAATGGCAAGGTTCACCTGTTTGCGGATCTCGGCTTCGAAGACATCGTCGCTTCCGCTTACGTATCCACCGGTATCGATCACGCTGAAGATGACCCCGTTCCACTCCGCCTTTCCATAATGGCGATCACGCGTGGTGCCCGCAGTTGGGTCGGTAATGGCCTCCCGACGCTCGATGAGCCGGTTGAAGAGCGTGCTTTTGCCCACGTTCGGGCGGCCAACGATGGCTACGATGTTACCCATATCAGTATCCGTATCGCTTCAGTTTCTTTTCATCCTCGCGCCAGTCGGCGTCCACCTTCACGCGCAGGTCAAGGAACACCTTGTTCTCCACGAAACGCTCGATGGCGATGCGTGCTTCGGTGCCCAGCTTGCGCAATGCTTTTCCGCCCTGCCCTATAATGATCCCCTTCTGGCTTTCGCGCATAACGATCACGTCGGCCTGTATGCGGATGATGGCCTCCTCTTCCTCGTAGCTGTTCACCACAACCTCAGTGCTGTACGGGATCTCCTGCTTGTAGTAGGCAAGCACCTTTTCCCGGATCATCTCGCTGATGAAGAAGCGCATGTTCCGGTCGCTGAGTTCGTCCTTCGGAAAGTACGGCGGGTGCTCCGGCAGGTGCTCGATAAGGTAAGCGCGCAACTCCTCCACATTCAGTCCATGTAGCGCGCTCATGGGCACCACCTTGGCCTCGGGGAAAGCTGCCTGCCACAGGTGCAGCGCCTCAAGGGTGCTGGCTTCGTCACCGGTATCCACCTTGTTCAAAAGAACCAGCAGGGGGCCTTTGAAGCGCTGCGCCCGCTTGATCACGTTCTCGCTTTTCTCGGGCAGCTGGCCCAACTCTACCAGCACGATCAGCAGGTCCGCATCAATGAGCGCCTCGTCCACAGCATGCATCATCCTCACCTGCATCTTATACTTCGGATCGAGGATGCCGGGGGTATCGCTGAGGATGAGCTGGTATTCCTCGCCGTTGAGGATGCCCAGGATGCGGTGGCGTGTGGTCTGGGCCTTGGGATTGGTGATCACCAACTGCTCTCCCAGCAAGGCATTGAGCAGGGTGCTCTTGCCCACGTTGGGTTCACCGATGATGTTGACGTATCCTGCTTTGTGGGCCATGGCTCGAAGTTCGGTAGCGGATCGATCCCACGGATCGATATCCCACACCTAGGGAAATTTTGCGCAAAACAAAGGGGCCGCCTCATATTGAGACGGCCCCTCTTTGTAGCGGGGGTAGGACTCGAACCTACGGCCTTCGGGTTATGAGCCCGACTAGCTACCATC
>JBBEDG010000012.1:0-8933 GCA_040881405.1 Flavobacteriales bacterium
GAAACCGGCGATGACGAACACCGGCACCAGGCCCACAACCACCTTGATGGCGATCCTGGCATTCCGCTGGAAGCTGACACCACGGCCATAGGTGCCCGGGAAAAGGAAGCCCCCGCCTAGAGCAAGGCCTGCCGCCCCGGCAATTATGATCGCGGAGATCTCCAAGGTGCCATGCACCCAGATGGTGAGCAGGCTTTCGCGCAGCACGCCTTGTTGGTGGAAGAAATACTGGAAGGCGCCCACCATGATCCCGTTGTACAGCAACAGGAAACCGGTTCCGAAGCCAGCGAAAAGCCCTGCGGCGAAGCACAGGAATGCCACCCTAATGTTGTTGATGGTTATCCCCAGGAACATGCTTCCCTGGTCCTGGGAACCGTAGATGGCGAGGGGTTCGCCCGCCGCAATGTTGTCAAGGGTCTGGTCCACATAGGCATCTCCCATGATCAAGCGGGGGAAGGCGGCATCGTGATGGGCGCTCAAAGCCCCGATCAACATGGCCACCAAGAACACCGCACAAGAAAGTAGCAGTGGGCGGCGCACGCTGGCCATGGTGAGCGGTATCTCATCGGTCCAAAAGGTGATGAAGCGCTTTCGGGGAACTCGCTGGTTGCGGTAGATGTGGTGGTGCAAGCGCACCGCCAAGCCATTCAAGTATCCCGGAAGATTGCTGTGCGGATAGAAGGTGCGCGCATAGTTGAGGTCGTCGGTGAGTTGTAGGTAAAGCTCCGAAGCCTCGTCCCCATGCAAGGAAGCCATGCGGTCCAGGTTCTTTTCCAAGCGTTTCCACTTGTCCTGGTTGCGGTGTATGAAGGCTGCTTCGCGCATGGGTCTTGGCGGACGATCAAACATACAGTGTTGGCCCCATTCGGTCGGTATGCGCTACTTTTCCGTCGCATCGAAACCAGTTCCATGGACCATATCGGTATTGAAACCGCCCAGAACGTTGTGCTTTCGCACGAGACCGCCAGCGTGGGTGATCGTGTCATTGCCTACCTACTGGACACACTGGTCCAGTTCGCCTGGATCTTCGTATGGATCATGATCATTTTCGCGGCCGGTTTGGGCGGTGGAGGGACGTTGGTCGTGGTGCTCATGTTCATCATGTTCCTACCCTATGTGTTCTACCACCTTGTCTGCGAATTGGTCATGGATGGGCAAAGCATCGGCAAGCGGGTACGCAAGATCAAGGTCGCGCGTATGGATGGTGGACAGCCTACGGTGGGCCAATACCTGCTTCGTTGGGTGCTTCGTATCGTGGACAATTTATACGGGTTGGGCTTGCTGGTGCTGCTCGTGAACGGCAAAGGACAGCGCATCGGTGACCTTGCAGCAGGCACTACCGTAATTTCTTTGAAGCCTCGCGTTCGGCACGATCAAACCTTGCTGGCCTCGCTTCCGCCGGACCACGTGGTACGCTACCCGCAGGCTGTGCAGCTTAGCGATGCGCAGGCGGCAATGATCAAGGAGGTGCTGGACAACCGGAAGCTCGATACCCATGCCCAGATGGTGGTGGATATGGCTCGCAAGGTGCAGGACGTGCTCCGCATCGAACCAGGAGAACTGTTGCCACAGCGCTTCTTGGAAACGGTGTTGCGCGACCACATCCACTTGACCAGTGGCCAGGCCGCCACCACCTCCGGTGGAAGGTCTGGAGGTCCCACGATGCCGTGATCATCACTCCGCCGGAGGGCGAACGTTGCGGAGGCCGTAATGAACAGTGGGCAGCTCGCCCGAAATGACAAAAGCCACCGGTTGGGTGGCTTCTGTCGTTGATCGTTGGACGTGTTCAGCGCATGTCGTTCACCTCCACACCAGGGTGCTTGCTCTTATCGAAAGCGAAGAGCGTATCGGCCAGGGGAGGGTTGGCGGTGAACTTCTTAAGTGTATAGGTCACGATGTTCCCATCCTTGTACAGCACCTGCACGCTGCGGGGTTCCGTCTTCGCCTTGTCCACGCTGATCACCACCGTGTGGTAGGGCTTCTTCGCCGGATCCAAGGGGAATAGCTTCACCACCTGCACAGCTACACCAGCATCCACCTTCTCTTCGACGAACTGGCTCTTGAAGCCCTTTTCGTACTGGGTGAAAAGGCTGCTGGGGTCCAACTCGGAATCCATTTCGGAGGGATCGCTGAGCGTTACCTCGTTGTTGTCCTTGTTGTAGGTGTACATCGTTCCCCCATCGTTGATCACCGTGTTCTTGTCCAATACAAGGCGGAACTTCTTGCCTTTCACCTTCATGTTGCCTTCTTGTTTCACATCCAATTTGTCCTTGGTGCTCTGCAAGCGGCTGGTGAAGTCGGCTTCGAAGGTGCTCCACCCCTTGGCCTGGGTCATCAACTTGTCCACAATGGCCTTGCTCTTGGGGTCGTCCTGTGCCTGGGCCGTGAAGGTGGTTGCCAAAAGTGCGATGGCGAGTATGCTGATCTGTTGGAACATGGTTCTGGAATTGAACGAGGGCAGTTAGGCAAAGGCCGTGCCAGCCACCAAGTGAACTAAGCTTTCGTGGACTTGGGCTTCAGCATGGTACCGATGCAGCCTTTAGCGCCGCATCTGCACGCCCATGCGGTAAGAAGTTCCTTGGTGTAGGGCACATCGAACTCGAAGCCATAGTCGTAGGTGATCTCCTCGCCCACCTTGATATCGCGTAGCGCTTCAATGATCACCTTGTCCTTCTTCAGCTTACCGCTCTCGTGTTCATGCACGAATGCGATGGCGTTGGGTGCACAGCTGTGGTTGATCCACCGCGCTATGTTGCCATCCTCGTTGGCATTGATGATCCACTTCTCGTTCAGTGAGAAGAGGAAGGTATGCCCCGTGTCGATGTCGCTGTGGTGCTTTTTGTCAGCGTGCTTGTGGGTAATGAGTTTCCCTTTGTATTCCACAATGGGTTCGCCTTTGGTAAGGGGAACCTTGGCGAAAACGCCGTTTCCGTGTATGGGCGAGTTGCGCCGTTCTATCTTCTTGGCCATGGGGCCGCAAAGAAAGGGCATTGCCAGCAGTTCCTGCACCTCCTTCGGGTCAGGGCGCCAACGCGCGCAGGGCGTAAACCATCGGTAGCTTGCCCTCCATACCTTGGATACGGTAGAGTCCATCATCTCCACGCACCATGTTCGGGAAACAATCGTGCGGCGAAGCATCCAACTCGTGGAAGCGTTCCAAACGGAATCCTTCGTTCAGCAGTGCACTTAGCACTTCCCCAAGGTCATGGTTCCAGCTGTAGGTCTTCTGCACCAAGGGAGCATTGCGATCGGCGTAGCTTCCGTGCTCGGTCTCCACGATCAACTCACGATTGAAGTAGGAGTAGTCCATGGACCTGAACGCATTATCGAACATCCACAGCATCGGGTGGAACTCCACAAAGATGAATCGACCGCCCGGTTTCAGGTAGCGACGGATATTCCGAGCCCAGCTGTTCAATTCGGGCAACCAGCCAATGGTGCCATAGCTGGTGAACACGGTATCGAAACGGCCCTCCAGCTGGGGTTGCAGGTCGAGCACATTGGCGATCACCCATTCTGCTTGGAGCCCGCATTCTATGGACAGTTCCTCTGCGGCTTGGATAGCCGCATCGCTCAGGTCCAAGCCCGTGACCACGGCTCCCTTGCGCGCAAGGCTCAAGGTATCTTGTCCGAAGTGGCATTGTAGGTGTAGGATATACTGCCCTTGGACATCCCCGAGCAGCTCCAGCTCAAGTTCGGACAGGGATTCCCGGCCGGCCACGAATCCGGGCACGTCGTACATGGCGGACTTCAAGTGGATCCGTGTCAGGGCATTCCACCGTTCCCGGTTGGCATGGAAAGCAGTCTTACTGATATCCTCGGTCATGTTGTATGTGCTTACGTCCAATTGCGGTCATCCACCAGCAGGGCGGCCTTTCGTGCAACACGGATGCCGATGGCGACACCCATGCCGCTAAGTCCGGCAGCTAAACAGATACGCTCACTTTGGCGCGCTAAAATTGGTTCTTTTCCCTTGGAGGGGAAGCCCATGATCCCGCTCCAGCGTTTTGCGATCGAGAACGCTGTGTTAGGGAGGATCTGTTCCCGCAACATGTTCTCCAAGGCATCTTGGATCACGGGCGTGGTGGACTCTTGCGCGGTGGTCTCCCCAGCAAAGTCCAGGTTGCGGCCGCCACCCAACAGCACTGCACCGTCAAGGTCCCTGAAGTAGTAGAACCCTTCATCGGCGTGGAAGGTTCCACGCAAGCGCAGACCGGGTATCGGAGAAGTGAGCAGGACTTGTCCACGTGCCGCACGGATCCCCACCGTAGGGAGCAGCTCATCGGTATACCCGTTGGTGGCTAGCACTACCTGATCCGCTTCAACGGTGCTCCCGTCGCTCAGATGGAGCTCTACGCCTCCAGGTCGTTCGTTGAACCGGGTAACAGCGGTTCCTGTGCGTACCAGTACGCCAGCCGACTGCACTTTGAGGAGCAAGGTGGACATGAGCGCTCCGCTATCAAGTCCCCCTTCAAGGTGGGTCCTAACCAAGTGATCGAATCCCGCCATTCCATTCCGGGCGATCGCATCATCGTTCCAGTGGAAAGCTTGGTCTCCTACAATTGGCTTCAGGTGTTCGTTGAGCGCGTCGAACCCCTCTGCCACTTGCGTGTACCGGGGTGCATGGGCCGTGTAGACCTCATGTCCGCCATTCGGGGTGAAGCCGATGGCAGCGTCCCCAAGTTCCGCGCGCAGTTGAAGCAGACCCTTCCAACGTTCTTCAACACGGGCCAATGCAATGTCCTCACCTTCCTCGGCAATGTCCGCAAGCAGTTCGCTTGGGCTTCCGAAGCACGCGAAGCCTGCATTTTTTACGCTGGCTCCGGCCGGAAAAGCCCCCCGCTCCAACACCAGCACATGATGGTGCGGTTTGTGCCGTTTATGGAACAAAGCAGTGAACAAGCCTGTGATGCCAGCTCCTACCACGACCAGTTGAGGCCTGCGATGGAAGTGCCCTTCTTCCCATATGCTCCACGCCATATCGATCGATCCGCTTGTCCTTCAGGCTACAAGCACCCAAAGATGTCTTAAATTGCGGCTTCCTATGAACCAATTGCAAGCTTTGGAGCGATCAATGTCCGTTGGAATCCGGAGTGTCAGGGCCTTAGGCCTGCTGGTTACCCTGTGTCTGGTGTTGGCATCGTGGCAAGCAAGTGCCCAGGATGTGGTATACATCTACGGTACGGTGAAGGACTATTACTCCAGCAAGAAGATCGATGGGGTCACCATCTCGGTGTTCAAGAACGGCTCCAAGTTGATGGATGTTCAAACGAACGCCAGTGGCAAGTACGATGTGAACTTGGATTATGGGGCGGATTACAAGCTGGTCTACTCTAAAAATGGGTTGGTTTCCAAGAGCATTGCGATGGATACGCGTAATGTTCCCGAGGAGGATCGGGTGGGCGGGCACGGATTCAATTTGGAGATGACCTTGTTCAACGACCTTCCTGGCGTTGATTTCACTGTTCTCGAACAACCCATCGGCAAAGCCAAGTATTACCCTGATAAGAGTGAAGTAGCCTGGGATATCGCCTACACCGAGCAGATCCGCAATGAGGTGAACCGCCTGATGAAGGAGTATGACGATAGCAAGAAGCGTGAAGCAGGTTCCGAGGCCGAGTACGCCAAACAGATGCTACAGGGTGAGGCTGCCATGACAGCCAAGGACTTCTCCAAGGCCGTGGCAGCATTCACAGCGGCATTGGTGGCCAAGGCCGCGGACCCTGTCGCCACTGCCAAGTTGAGCGATGCCAAGATGCAGCAGGAGGGGCAGGAAGGTGAAAAGCAGTTGGAGGCGAATTATGCAGCGCTCATAAAGGAAGCCGATGCCTTGTTCGGCAAGAAGAGCTATCCTGAGGCCAAGGCGAAGTACGACGCGGCAAGCGACCTGAAGGATAAGGAGGTCCACCCCAAGCAACGTATCCAGGAGATCGAAGGCATACTGGCCGAACTGGCCAAGAAGGCCGAGGAAGAGCGTTTGGCCAAGGAACTCCAAGAGAAGTACCAAGCCGCCATTACCGCTGCCGATGCTGCGTTCAAGGCCGAGAAGTGGGATGATGCTTCGGCCAAGTACAACGATGCCTTGAAGCTGAAGGCAGGCGAGAAGTACCCTACGGACCAGCTGGCCACAATTGTACAGAAGAAGGCCGATGCTGCCAAGAAAGCCGAGGAGGATCGCTTGGCCAAGGAACTAGCAGAGAAGTACCAAGCCGCTGTCACCGCTGGTGATGCTGCCTTCAAAGCCGAGAAGTGGGACGATGCCGCAGCCAAGTACACAGAAGCCCTGGGAGTGAAGGCTGGCGAGAAGTACCCCACCGATCAGTTGGCCGCCATTGTGAAGAAAAAGGAAGAAGCCACCAAGAAGGCCGAGCAGGATCGTTTGGCCAAGGAGCTTCTGGAGAAGTATCAAGCCGCCATTACCGCTGCTGATGCAGCCTTTAAAGCCGAGAAGTGGGACGATGCCACCGCCAAGTACAATGAGGCCTTGGGGTTGAAAGCCGGGGAGAAGTATCCTACGGACCAACTGGCTGCCATCGCAAAGAAGAAGGACGATGCAGCCAGGAAGGCCGAGGAGGAGCGCTTGGCGAAAGAACTCCAAGAGAAGTACCAAGCAGCCATCACCGCTGGCGATGCAGCCTTTGCTGCCGATAAGTGGGATGATGCCACTTCCAAGTACAACGAGGCATTGGGCTACAAGTCCGCCGAAAAGTACCCCAAGGACCAGCTCGCCGCCATCCAGAAGAAGAAGGACGACAAGGCGAAGAATGAAGAGGAGGAGCGTAAGCAGCGGGAGATCGAAGAGCGCTACCAAGCCGCCATTGGAGCTGCCGACCAGGCTTTCGGCAAGGAGGATTGGGAGGCAGCGCGCGGCAAATACAACGAGGCGGCCGCCATTAAGCCAACTGAGAAGTATCCCAAGGATCAATTGACCGCCATCACCAAGAACATCGCGGATGCTGAAGCACGCCGCAAGGAGGAAGAGCTTGCCGCGAAGTATCAGGGGCTGATATCCGAGGCCGATGCCGCATTCGGTAAAGAGGACTATACCGTGGCCAAGAGCAAATACCAGGAGGCTGGTTCAGTGAAACCGCAAGAACGGTACCCGAAGGACCGCATGCTGGAGTGCGACACCAAGATCGCCGAAAAGGCCCGCCTTGAGGAGGAGGAACGGAAGCGCCAGGAGCTGGAGACACGCTACACCGAACTGATCACGAAAGCGGATAATGCGTTCGGAAAGGAGGAGCTATCCGCAGCCTTGAACGATTATAAGGACGCGCTCAAACTGAAGCCCCAGGAAGCACATCCAAAAGCAAGGATAGCTGCCATAGAGCAGAAGATGGACTCCGCTGCACAAGCCAAGGCGGAGGAAGATCGGCTGGAACGGGAACGAATTAATCGTGAAAAGCGCTACGCGGACCTTGTTGCAGCAGCGGACAAGGACTTTGGGATCAAGGCATACGACTTGGCCGAGCGTGGTTACCGCGACGCGTTGGAGATAAAGCCGGGGGAGGCACATCCAGAGGCACGGCTCAGCGACATTGCTCGGATCCGTTCTGAAATGGCCGGAGCGGAAGAGGCTGCTCGTGCGGCCGCTGAGCGGGAAGCTGCAGAGCGTGCCCGGAAGGCAGAGGAGGAACGCCTTGCTGCCGAGCGCGACGCTGCCGAGAAGGCCCGCAAGGCCGAAGCTGATCGTCTGGCAGCCGAAGCTGCCGCTGCCGAAAAAGCCCGAATTGAAGAAGAAGAGCGCATGCGCAGGTCGTCACAAGCAGAGCAGGAGGCGCGTTACAAGTCATTGATAGCCGAGGGCGATGGGGCCTTTGATGGTAAGGATTACGAGAAGGCCAGGGCGCGCTTCAACAGTGCCTTGGGCATGAAACCGGGTGAGCAGTATCCCAAGGATCGTTTGTCGGCCATTGATGCTGCCATAGCGAAGGATGCCGCTGACCGGGAAGCCGCGGACCGGGATGTGGCCGAGCGACGCAGGCTGGAGGAGGAGCGCTTGCGCAAGGAGGCGGAAGCGGCCGAGGCTGCCCGCCTTGCCGATATGGGAGCAAAGCAGCGGGCCGAAGAGGAACGGCGCCGCAAAGAAGTCGAAGAGGCCGAAGCAAGGCGCTTGGCCGAAGAGCGTGCCAAGGCCGAGCGGGAGGGCTCGAAGGCTCTGGAGGAGCGATACCGGAACGCAATAGCCGAGGCGGATGAAGCGCTTGCGGCAAAGGATTATCAAAGAGCGCGGGGTAACTATGCACAAGCCAGCGACATCAAGCCTGCAGAGACCTATCCCAAGGCCAAGATCGATCAGATCGATCGCCTTCTTGAAGAGGAGGAACAGCTTCGTGCAGAGGCCGAGTTGGCTGCTGAGCGTGCTGCAAGGTCGCGTCAGGATGAGAGACCAAGGCAGAACAGCACCATAGACATCCGCAAGGAGCAGGAGGCCGAACAGTTCATGCGTGCAGCGCGCGAACGCGAGGAGGCGGAGAAGTACGAGCGGATCAAGAAGTTCCGATCGGACCTGGAGCAACAGGAGGATGCCAATGCAAATACAGCGGAAGATCGCAGGATGGCAGGCGTTGAGCAGAAGGCAAGGTTCCAAGAGGATGGAGCCAAGCTTTACGAGGGCGATGACTCGCGCCGGATGCAGAGCGCTGAAGAGTTGGCAGCCTACCGCGCGGCCTTGGAGCGCAGCGAAGCTGAGCATGCTGAGCAGGCCGCTAGGTCAAGGGACGAAAGCTACCAGGCCAAACTTACCTTGCAGGAGGAAGCGAATTCAGCAAGTCGCACCTTCGAAGAACGTCGAGCGGATCGGGTGGATGCAATGGCCGACCGCACGGAAGCCGTGCAAAGAAGTGAGGCGGAACGGGCCGCAGCAAGCCGTCAGCAGGCCGATCGGAACCGGGGCGAATTGCAGGAAGTGGCTCAGCGTAACATGACCATGG
>JBBEDG010000013.1:0-5475 GCA_040881405.1 Flavobacteriales bacterium
TATCCTCCATTGCCGGTGCTGTCGATGGAGCATCGCCAGAAGTACACGGTACTATCCTGTTGTCCGGTCTGCACATAGATGGTTGTGGGCTGCCATGAAACCACACCGCCTGGTGCGCTAAGGTTGACGGTCTCCAGGATGGGGCTATTGAAAGTGTCGGCCGTATCGATCTGGAAAACGTACTGACGCACTGGAGCGAATGGATCGCCGGTACTGGCCTTCAGTTCGGGCGACGGATCCGGAAGAATGGCGTAATTGTAAGGGTATATGGGAACAAGATCCCCGCTGGTTATGAAGATGCTGGTCGACGCACTGTTGTTACTGAAGTCGTCAAGCTCGGGTATTTCGTCGGGATCCAGGTCCACCCGAACATTGAGTTGGTTGATGCCCTGTCCGCCGGAGAAACCCATGGTAGGCAGACGGAACACGGCCGTATCACGCAGCAGCACGTTCTCCAGACCAGTCAACAATGTTGGTGCTGTTCCCAATGTGGGATTGACACGGTCCAGGGCAACATTCACGGGAGCATTGACCGCCTTACCGATGTTGGTGACCACCACTTTCACCGCGAAGGTGTCCACGTCCGCCGACACGACAGCTGGGTCGAGCAGGATCCCTTCCGAGGAAACGACGTAATCGGGCTCTGGCCATGAATTCAGGATCAGGCTTGGATCCCCTTGTAGCGTGAAGGTGTGGACATTGTGGATCGCCTCCAACACGGAGCTATTGCTCAATTGCTGGAATGCCGCATGGCGCATATGGTCACCGATGCTCTTCCCGTAGTTGGTGTTGCTGAAGCTTCGGTAGAATTCTCTGGTGTATGGATTCAGAAAGATGGCCCTTCCCAGGTCAATGCTGGCAAGAAATGCTATCGGCCCTTTGTCCTCGAGCATGACCCATTGCTCGGGAGTGCTGCTATTGGTGTTCAAATGGACATTCCCTATGTAGCAGGAGTTCGCCAACACCATCGGGTGTTTCCCGTTCCAATTGTAGTTGGTGGGATCGTCGATGGTTATATCGAATGTACTCGCCGATGCATGAGCAAGAAAGGTCATGAGCGTGGTACCTTCTTCGATGAACTGCCTCACCGAATCCGCGGACGCTTGCTGTATGACATCGGAAGTGGTCTTCATGAAATCCACAACGTTCCCTCCGAAATGGACATCTTCCGCAAGCTGCTTCCAACCATCCAGATAGATGCGGTGGATGTTGTGCTCGGCTGCGCTTGTACCTCCGCGGAAATGCAGGATGTTCTTCATCCAGGCTGCTGCAGGCTGGCTTTCGAAGGTGCGTACTTTGTCCAGATATGTTCGCACCTCGGTGTTGTTCTCAGCACTAAGCCTACCAACAGGGATGTCCATCCTTCGCGTATCGAAGCGCAGACCCAATGTGAAACACACATCACTGGAAGGGAACCCGTAGCTGGGCACCAAGCAGCGCGCATAGGCACCATTGACATCCGGTCTATAGCCGACACCTCCGATGCGTACCGTTTGTACAGACTTACCGATCAGGAATAGTGCTTGGGGATCGGTGGTCCATGTATTCAAAATGAAACGCGCAAAACGACGGATCGCAAAAGCATGCTTGGGGATACCACCGCCGAATTGATCGTAGAGATCATCGACATCGACCACATGCACAGGCATAGGATTCTTCGGGCTGGTTCGTCGAAGGTCCGCGTACTCGTTCGCCGATTCCAATAAGGATGCATGCGTAACAATGACCATCGCGGAATCCAAGTCCAATGCACCATGGTCAACGAAGAAGCCTGTGCCATTCACCGGACTGAGAGCGGCAACATTGACCACGGAATTCGCACTCGCGATGAGTATGCGTGTATCCCCCCCCGTTGGATCTTGAGGCACCAGCGCCTTCCAGCGATTCCCTGCCTGCGTAGCTTGGATACGTCGCAGGGTATCACCCCACGCGAAGACCAGCGGCGGAGATCCACTGATGCTCATGTCGATGTGTGCGAACCCAGCGCCAGGTTCCGCTGGCAGTTCCATAGCTACCAGATCACTGGTGGCGAGCGTGAAGGACTGCGCATACTTGATGGACAAGTTGGAAATGACCTGTTGATCCACATATTCGGTCGGGTTTATCGCGCCGATCTGTCCGGATCCGAACAGATCAAAAGGCACTCCGAAGCGTAACACAACAGCACTGGCCAATGCGGCCGGAGGTATCTGGAATTGACCGCGGATGACCTTGGTGCCTCTGTAGATCGTATCCAGCACCTGCACACCAGGCGCAGCCCCGTAGAATACCCTTAAATGGTGGTCATCGATGGATGTGAACCCCGGATGGTTGATACCTACCACGACCACCGAAGCGCTGGCCGGAGGCGCATCCGCACCGGTATACCGTCGCGCCAGCCCCACGTTCCTGGTTTGCTCCACACCATTGTTCGTGGAGTTCGCTGTCAATACGGCAGCATTGGTCCATCCTTCTCCTTCCAGCATGAATCCACTGGTAACACTGCTCCGGACCAAGCCCGGCCGATACGCACCAGTGAGCGACTGCACTACCGTTCCAAATCCATAGGGTCGTATGGGATAGGAAGCAAAATCACTTTCGGCCGAAACCACGATCCGCTCTTTCGGGGCATCCGCATCCCATGTCAGGAAGTATCGGATGGTATCGTTGTACAGGCTGTAATAAGGATTGGCCTGATGCCCGGGCTGGCTGTACATCTCGGTATCCAGCCAACCATCGTTCGGTTGCACGTGGAACTCGATGAAATCCTGGCCATTGAACACTCCATCTTCACCTCCTTGCACATGGATGGGCACCTGTTTCTCCCTGCCGAAGACCATGAAGTGGGCCGGATCCACGGTAGCGACCGGAAAACCGGAATTGGCCAATGCTGCGGAGTCGATCCGCACCAACCCTTCGGCGAACACATCGAAGCGCCAATGGCGACGACTGTGGTCGATCCACTCATTGCCGTGCACCACCTGGGCCACGGAGACCGCGGCTTCCAAGCACAATAGCACGGCCAATAGCAGTCGTATCATGAAGCAGGCTTCTTGAAGAGGTCGAATTTCAGGGAGAAGACGTTGGAGTAGAGTGCCACGCTGTTGTCTCCGATGTCCGTTAATGCATAATCCAGGGACACGCTCTTTATCTTCAAGCCAAGGCCAATGTTGGGCTGCAGGGTCAATTGACGCGTATCGGTCAGGTCGGTAACGTACTGTAGTGAGCTAAGGCCGCTGCGGACATAGACAACCCCGGCATAGCCCAGTTCGAGGCCCACACGCGGATCGGCACTCCATGCATCACTTTGTATCAGCGTATTGCGACGGCCATCGAAGGTGTTCTCGATATCCACCGCTGCGATGACGTTGAATTTCTCCGTGACCTTGAACTCCCGGGCCACACCGAGCATCAAGCGTGGCAGGGTCACTTCAACGCTGTTCTCCGGTATCTCGTTGTCGGTTTGTTGGAACACATCTATGGTACGTTGATCCAGGGTGTAGCTCCATGCATTGAACGTGCCGGTCACATCGCGGGCCACTGCACTGAAGCGCCACTGATCACGCTGGTATTGCGCCCCGGCATCCAAACCGAAGCCCCAAGCCTGACCGAACTGGCCCACACGGCGATAGATAACCTTGGCATTGCCCCCGATGCTGAGCCCGGGAACGCTCATCTTGCGGGCATAGGTAACCAGGAAGGCATGGTCCGCCGTGCTGAAGGAGGTGATCCGGTCGTAATCGATGTTCCCCGAGGGGTCGATCAGGTCGATGGTGTTGGGGATATTGTCGATGCCGAAGCGGACGAAAGTGAAGCCGATCGTGCTCATGGAATCGATCGGCTTCGCAATTCCGACATAGTCGTACTTGGCTATGCCCGCGAAATACTCGCTGTGCATCACACCCACTTGAAGGTCGCCCTTCACACCCAGGATACCGGCCGGATTCCAATACCCACTCGTCACATCGTTCACAACGCTGGTGTAGGCACTGCCCATACCCAAGGCGCGGGCACCCACACCAATGGCCAGGAATTCATTGCTGTACTTGGGGGCATCCTGTGCCCAAGAGGAACCAGTGTTACAAACCAGCACCAATGCTGCCGCTGCGCTGCGTACGCTTATCATCCGGTAATTCATCATCCGCTTGCTCTATTGACGCAGCTAATAATAGAAGGTGGCCCCGATCATTGCCCGAAATTAGTTTGATCTTCGTGCCGCATGGCAAAGCTCCCTCGACTTCCCGACCTGCTAACAACCGCGAACCTATGCTGCGGGGGAGGTTCCATCCTCTTAGCCTCCCAAGGACAACTAACACTGGCGTGTTGGCTGGTGTTCGCTGGGGCTTTTTTCGATGTCTTGGATGGGTTGGCCGCCCGGGCGCTTGGTGGGGGCTCGCCACTGGGTGCACAATTGGATAGTTTGGCGGATATGGTGACGTTCGGGGTGGCGCCGGCTTTTTTGATGTTCCAACAGGGTAGTCTTCTAGCCGGTAATGCTCTGATACCTGAGGCGTTCGAGCACCTGCCCTATCCAAACTCCCGGAACCCGTTGTGGCCTACGCTGGCCGCATCGCTCATCGTAGTGGTCGCCTCGTGCTGGCGACTTGCGAAATTCAATCTCGACACACGTCAGACCAGCGGTTTTCTTGGGCTACCGACGCCCTCGAACGGTCTATTCTGGGTTTCTGTTGTCATGGCCTCGCAAGGGATAGCGGTTCAAGTCGGCCCATACCGCGATATGCTCGTTGGTGTTTACAGAATTCTGATCGGAGGCCCTTACGCGATGCTCGCACTGTCCCTTTTGCTAGCAGTGCTGATGCTCTCCGAACTGCCCCTCCCCGGCCTCAAATTCAAGCACTTCAAGTGGCGGGGCAACGAGGTTATCTACCTGCTGATGGGTATTGTGGCAGTGTTGGTGGTACTCTATGGTATGCTGGCGGTTCCGCTGATCATGGTGTTGTACGTGCTTAGCCCGCTTTGGGGGCGGGTGTTCGGGAAGGCTGTGTGAGTAGTTTTCGAGAAGTCGCCCCAAATGGTGGACGGTAAACGTGCTGGGGCAATTTGCTGGGAGCACCGCCAATCACCTGTCGCACTATATAGCTGGCGCATTCCCGATCCTATGCGCTCTTGTAGCGCCGAACCAGTGGGTCGACTACAGGTACTACCATAGCGATCTCGTTCCCATCTTTGCACCATGAAGAATTTCCGCGCCGCCATCGATGTAATGCCCCACGATAATCTGCTGGACCCCCAGGGCAAGGCCGTTACCGGCGCCATGGGTGGCTTGGGCCTGGCCGAGATCAGCGGCGTACGCATTGGCAAGCACATCACCCTGCACGTGGAAGCCAAGGACAAGAAGGCCGCCGAAGCCAAGGTGGACGAGGCCTGCAAGAAGCTGCTGGCCAACCAGGTGATGGAGAAGTACAGCTTCGTGATCGAAGAAGTGGCGTAAGCCACTCCACACACCCCAGCCTTTATACCTGTACCGGGGGGCCC
>JBBEDG010000013.1:5485-8927 GCA_040881405.1 Flavobacteriales bacterium
CTACAAATTACTGAAAGTCGACCCAGTGCGTCGACGGTACGGGTACAGAGCAAGCGTTCCCGGAACTGCCTAAGCAGGTACCTTCCGCCGCAGCACGAAATTCCTACCCAGGTATTTCTCGCGCACTTCCTCATCGCCTGCCAGTTCCTCGGCGGTGCCTTGCTTCAGGATGCGCCCTTCGTAGAGCAGGTAAGCCCTATCGGTGATGCTCAGCGTTTCCTGCACATTGTGGTCGGTGATCAGGATGCCGATGTTCTTCTCTTTCAGCCTGGCAACGATGCCTTGGATGTCCTCCACTGCGATCGGGTCCACTCCAGCGAATGGTTCGTCCAGCAGGATGAAGCGCGGCTCGGTGGCCAGGGCGCGGGCGATCTCGGTGCGGCGGCGCTCTCCACCGCTGAGCACGTCGCCCATGTTCTTACGCACATGCTGCAGGCCGAACTCGTCCAGGAGACTCTCCAGCTTGGCAGCTTGTTCGGCCTTGGTCTTGCCGGTCATCTCCAAGATCGCGCGTATGTTGTCCTCCACGGTGAGCTTGCGGAACACGCTGGCCTCCTGGGGCAGGTACCCGATGCCCTTGTGGGCACGGCGGTACATGGCCATGTCGGTGATATCGTCCTGGTCCAGATACACGTGGCCTTCGTTGGGCTTTATGAGGCCCACGATCATGTAGAAGGTGGTGGTCTTGCCGGCACCGTTGGGGCCCAATAGGCCCACGATCTCGCCCTGCTTCACCTCCACGCTCACACCGTTCACAACGGTGCGTCGCTTGTAGCGCTTGAATATGTTCTCGGCCCTAAGCACGGTGCTTCAGAACGTGATGTTGAGGGTCAAACGTACGGCCCAGGGTTTGGCATTCGGGTTGTCCAGGTAGCTCAGGCGCCGGATTGCATCCACACGCAGCACCTTCAGGATGTTCTCGATACCGAAGGAGGCTTCCATGAAAGGTCCGCCCGAGAGATCGGACATGAACTCCAGGAGTTCCATCTCCTGCCGATTCTTGTCCTGCAAGGAGCCAACCGCCATCTTGAAACCGAGTACCTCGCGCCATTTCAGCTTGCGGAACAATGGCACGCGGTTGAAGAGCAGGCCCTCCAAGTGTTGCTCCAGGAAGAGGGTGGCGGTGCGGTCGTTGATGAATTCGAAGAAGTTCATGGAGTTGAACGCGATCTCGTCCAAGTAGAAGGTCTCATTGCCTGCATTGATGAGCAGTAATGGATAAGGCAAGGTGCCCCAGACCTGTCCACCGGTTACCGTGTAACGATG
Source organism: Flavobacteriales bacterium (assembly GCA_040881405.1). Lineage (GTDB taxonomy): Bacteria > Bacteroidota > Bacteroidia > Flavobacteriales_F > PHOS-HE28 > PHOS-HE28. The sequence goes on from JBBEDG010000013.1 coordinate 6,752, forward strand.
CCAACCCAGCGGCCCCATGGCGATGCGCTGCTGCACACGTGCGATCGCCTTGGTGTAGGCGTAGTTGCTCTGTAGCACACCCTTGAGACCCTGTGCCAGATGCAGTTCCAGCACCGGATACTTGGTTCCCAGGTTCACCCGCGTGAAGTCGCCGCTCACATACTTCTCCATGTACGCGAAACGCGTGTTCAGGATGACCTCGGCCGTGGTGATGCTGTTGATGGCATCGGGCTCTCCGGCGTCGTTCACCTGAATATATTCCAGGCTACCTCGGGGGAACAAACTGCGGTGGCGGACCATGAACGTATTGGAGAAACCCATGAACCACTCCCGTTCAAGGTAGGCGCGGTACTCGTCCACCATGGTGAGCTTGTCGTTGGGCAGTACGCGCAGTGCACTGGAGAGGATATTGTCCTCGCGGAAAGCGCCCGAGCTTTGGCCCAACTGCTCTATGTCGTGCTTGAAATAGGCGCCTCCGATAAGACGAGGCACACGGCTAATGAAGAACTTACCACCGAAGCCGTACTTCAACTCGGTGTCCCGCGTGCCGTAGGCCAGATATCCTTCCAACTCCCGGCTCCGGCTCCATTGGCTACTTGTGCGGGCTCCTATCCGGAAACGGTTGCCCTCAACGGGGTTGAAGCTGTATGCCGTGAAGTAGGGACCTAGTTCGATGTTGTCCAAGGGATAATACCCCGTGACGACTGTTGAGATGATGTCTATGTAGGTCCTGAAGCGCGGTATGCTCTTCATGGTATCCACCATGTGATAGATGGAATTCTCCTTGGCGGAAAGGGCAACGTGGCGGTTGGCCTCCCAGAAGTCGTTTCCCTCGCTCAGCGGATCGACGGCCATGATCACCTCTTCCACCCCGGAATAGAAGGAATCATCCTTGGGTTGGTTGATCAGGAAATCACGGTAGCTGGCGGTGCGTCTTCCGTAAAGACCCTGCACGGTCGTTTTGTCGGCCTCCTCCGTATTCTTCAGCACGTTCAGGTCCACGACCAAGGCATCCTTCACCAACATCCACACCTCGTTCTGTACCTGATCGTACTCCTGGTGCACCTCGAAACCCTGCACGAAATTCAGGTTCGCCCCTTCGTGGATACCTGCTTCGATGCGCCGTACGGCATATGTGGTATCGTTGATCCACACTTCGCCCTTGAATGCCAGTTCCTGCGGCCGCTTAGGACTGAATTCCAGCTTGTAGCACCAGTACTTCCCTATGTACGCACTGTCCGTGAGGTAGTAGTTGTAGTAGCCCTTACCCCCATCGGCGATAGGACTTACGAAGTTCTTCCCGAAGATCTCCAGGAAGTTGTCGTAGATGTTCACGTTCTGGTACATATCGCCCATGAACTGCGATATGCTCTCGTTCTCGATACCGCTCACCTTGGTGCCCCGGATGTGCTCCTTGCGCGATCGGGGTTTCTGACGGTAATACACATCGGACAGGGTCTCCGTCATGAAGATGGGCAGATAGGGCTTGGCCCCGGTGCTGTCGATGTTATCGAAGATGAATGCGAAGGGTTTGAAGATCTTCTTCTGGGTGAACTCCTCGGTGATGTTGTTGAGGTCGAACTCAACCTTGTTGTAGGACTCGTACTGGAACGCCGAAAGTTTCTCTCGGTTGTTGGCGGGCTTATGTGTAACCACCCGGCGCAGGATCTCGAAGGCGGGATTCTCGTCGGAAGGTTTGATGATCACCTCCGCCAGTGTGACACTGCTTGGTTCCAAAGCGATGTCGATGACCTGGGCGCGGTCCTTCTTCACCGCGAACTTGCGTGTGACGTAGCCCACCGATGAGGCCTGGATGGAATCCGTGGCGTAGTAGGTATCGAAGCTGTACTTGCCGTCGATGTCGGAGGTAGTGCCGATGCGGCTGTTGAGGAAGGCGATGTTCACGAAGGGGAGCGTTTCTCCGGAAACAGCATCGGTCACCGTACCGGTTACGCGGGTGGTCTGTGCCGTGGCACTTCCTGCCATGCACAGGAGCAGGAGCATGCCGAATAACGATCCTATGGTACGCAAGGGCAGCATCAGCGGGTGGCGGTGGCCAAAGCACTTATCCGCGAAGCTTCCATGCGCCGCAGTGTACGTGCGGAAAGGAGGATACTGCCCTCGTAAAGCACCATCAGTGGACCGGAAACGATCAATTGGCTAACCACATCGGGCG
>JBBEDG010000014.1:0-8892 GCA_040881405.1 Flavobacteriales bacterium
CCCGGGTCAAGGAGCAGGAGACAGCCGAGGACCTCGTGCAACAAACCTTCATCGCTGCATGGGAAGGGCGCGATCGTTTCGCTGGCAACAGCAGCCCCCGCACCTGGCTGTTCCGCATCCTGAAGAACAAGCTGGCGGACCACTACCGCAAGGTGTACCGGGAGCCGGAAGTGAGCAGTTGCGGTGATGATGTGGAGCGCTTCGATACCAACGGCCGTTGGCTGCCGGAGCACCGCCCCACCGACTGGGACCATGATGAGGCCGCTGATAAGGAGGCGCTGCACAGGGCACTGGGCCAATGTCTGGAGACCCTACCGACCAATTGGCGCGCGGCCGTGGAGATGAAATACCTGAAGGAGCGGGACGCGGAGGCCATCTGTCAGGAACTGGGGATAACGCCGACCAACTATTGGCAGCAGCTGCACCGGGCCAAGGTGAAGCTCCGTGGCTGCATTGAACAACGCCTCCGCAATACCACGCACTGACATGGGCCTACTGAACACCCTGATGCTCTCCTGCCGCAAGGCGACCGAACTGATGGAGCGGTCCACCATGCAGCCTTTGCCAATGGGCGATCGCATGCGCCTATGGATGCACAGGCGAGCATGCGATGGGTGCCGTGCTTTCGAGAAGCAGAATGCTGCCATGGACCAGCTGCTGGAAAAGCGCCCGGAACGGGCCGTTGATGCCCGCGCATTGGAGGGCCGCATCCTGCAAGCGCTGGAGCGCGACGAAGAGTAGTTTCCATTTCCGCAGGAATATTCCTGCGCCCCTGTCAGGAACTACGGCACCCACCGACCATCTGTTCAGCAAGGCAACAACGCGCCTTTCACCTGAACGAATGAACACCACCAAACGAAGCCTGCTCCGCAAAGGGCTCATCATCGGGCTCATCATCGCCTTGGCTGGTGGTGCCTATGCCTACTACCTCTTCAACATGCCGCACCGCGATGTGGTGGGCGCCAAGGCAGACCTCACCCTGGCCGCCGATGCCCTGGTGAACGAATTCCTGGCCGATGCCGCAGTGGCCAACGCCAAATACCTCGATGCTGAAGGCGAAAGCAAGGTGCTGGCCATAAGCGGCACCGTGGCTGCGGTAGAGACCGACCTCAGCGGACAGACCGTGGTGCTGCTGAAGAATGCCGGTGCTGATGCCGGCGTGCGCTGCTCCTTCACCGAAGCCACCAACGCCCAGGCCGCCACACTTACTATCGGCGATAACACCACCATCAAAGGCGTGATCCGCGCAGGCGCCGCCTACGATGAGGACCTCGAACTCTACGAGCATGCGATACTGGAGAAGTGCAGCATCAGCCAATGAACGATCACCAGCCACATTTCCGAAATTTCTCACCCAAGCACCTGTACCGTCGACCCATCCTGAGCGCAGTCGAAGGAGGGTCGACTTCACCCACCTAAAAAACAACATCCCCATGAACTTCAAACACCTCCTCCTCACCGCTCTCCTCCCGCTCACCTTCGCTTTCGCCCCATTGGAAGGCGGCAAATACGTGAGCCGCGCCGTGCAGGTGGAATTCTTCAGCAGCACACCCGCCGAAGACATCCGCGCCACCAACAACACGGTTACCGGAACCATCGACCCCGCCACGGGCGAGGTGGTGTTCAGCGTGCCAATGCAAGGCTTCGAATTCGAAAAGGCACTTATGCAGAAGCACTTCAACGGCGCCGATTTCCTGGACACCAAGACCCATCCGAAGGCCAAATTCAAAGGCACCATTGTGGATGCGGGCAGTGTGAACTTCAGCAAGGACGGCACCTACAAGGCCTCGGTAAAAGGCGAGATGACGATCAAGGACAAGACCAACCCGGTTACCACCACCGGCACCATCACCGTGAAGGGTGGTGTCGTCTCCATCGACAGCAAGTTCCCGCTCACGCTGGCTGACTACAACGTCACCTTCGCCAAGGGCAAGCCCAGCACCAATGTCGCCAAGACGGTGGAGGTGAGCGTGAATGGAGACTTCAGCAAGGAATAAGTATGAACACCACAGCTCACCATAACAGCGAATACCACGACCAGAACACCTCCCTCGTTGCTCCGGTGATGGTGGTGAAAGCGGTGGTACTGGGGAAGGATACGAACGTGTCCGGTACCCGGTGCCATCCGCTGGTGCGCCACACGGCCGTGCAGTTCGATGCCCTGCACGAGTTGGTGGAAGAGCTTGGCGATCAAGATTACGGCAGTGCGCTCCCGGTACTCGGCAAAGCAAGTTTGGGCATGCACCTGCGCCACATCATGGAGTTCTACATCACGCTGATGGATGCCCATGGCGATGTGGTGGACTATGACGCACGACCACGCGACAAGGCCCTTGAGACCGACCGCCACGCTGCCTTACAGAAGCTGGCGCAACTGCGTGATTGGTTGGACCACCTGCATACCGATCGGCCAATGACCTTGCTGGCCGACCACAGCCTGGACGGCAACACACAGGAGCGCATGGCCACGTCTCTGTTTCGCGAATTGGCGTATGGTTTCGATCACGGCATCCACCACATGGCCCTATTGCGCATCGGGGTGGAACAGCACTTTCCGCACATCATGCTGGATGCCGACTTCGGTGTGGCCCCCAGCACTATCCGCTCCCGCCAATGTGTACGGTGACCTACAGCCCCCTGCCCGGCGGCGGCCACGTGATCACCAGTAACCGGGACGAACGCGCCGCACGCCATGGCAAGCCCGCCGGGCCGTGGATGCACGAAGGCGCGGTACTGTTGAGCCCGAAGGATGCGCAGACCAGCACCACCTGGATCGCGTCCAGCTCATTGGGCCGTAGCGTATGCCTGCTGAACGGGGCTGAAGGCGACATGCACTTCGCGGAACGCCCTACACGCAGCCGCGGCACTGTGCTCTTGGAAGCCGTCACCACACCGGACCTGCTGGGCACCTTGGTGCGCACGGACCTGCGGGATGTACATCCCTTCACGCTGATCGCCGCCACGCACAGCGAATTGTGGCAACTGAGCTGGACTGGTCGGGAGCGTTGCGTGTGTACGTTGGACACCGAACGACCGCAGGTGTGGAGCAGCCCCACGCTGTACGACGAAAGCGTACGCGCCGAACGCCGAAAGCATTTCGATGCACTGCTGGCGCGCAACACCTGGCCAGGGCCGGAGGCGCTTTGGGACTTTCACCAGCAACCACATCTGGACGATGAACGCCAGGCACTGGTGATGCGCCGCGAAGGCGAGCTGCGCACCGTGAGCATCACCCAGACCAGCCTCTCTTCCAATGGACTGGTGACCATGCGCTACCGCGATGTGCTCAGCGATGAAGAGCGCACGCGCGAGTTGCGGACGAAGCCTTTCAACCTGTACGAAGCCGTGAACGCATGACCACCCGCAACGACCTGATCGTGGCACTGGCCTGGCCGGCCACCTGGTGCAAGCAGGCAGGTGCCTGGTACGATGGCATGCTGCGTCGCACGGGCATCAACAAACGTGGCTACTACCGCGTGGGGCACGCGGCTGTGCTGGTGCTGAAGCAGGATGATCCGCAAGCACACTACTTCGACATGGGGCGCTACCATGCACCGGTCGGCACGGCACGCGTGCGCAACGCCATCACGGACCACGACCTGCGGATCGAAACGGCCGTACGTTGGAATGGCGCAAGACAGCCTGCGAACCTGCGCGCCGTGCTGGACGAAGTGGCCGCCAACCCCGCATGCCATGGCAACGGCCCCCTGCACTGGGCAGCCGTACTGGGCGATGCTTCTGCCGCGCTGACCAAGGCGCGGGCCATGCAACGCAAGCACTTCCACGATTATGGTCCCTTCGTGCTCTGGGGCAGCAACTGCTCGCGCTTTGTGCGCACGGTGGTGCTGGCCGCGCGACCAGCGCAGATGCCCCGCTTGTTGATGTCTTTTCCACCAAGCCTCACGCCCACACCGCTCACCAACATCCACGCACTGCGTCCTTTCGGTCCACACGGCATTGCCGATCCGCTGGGTCTGCACGACCGGGTGCGCCAAGAGCCACAGTGCTTCCACCCCATACGCTCCTGATCGCCATGGCCACCGTACTTCCTCCATCCACATTGCCCAACGGCTTGCCCACCCACGCGCAGTGGCTGGCCGGCGAGGGTGCCGGATCGTGGTTCGTGCTGGAACCCGCACGCCATGCCGATGCCATTTACAATATGGACCGCTACGATGCCGAAGGGCACCTGGAATGCCGCGGGCTCTTCATCCCCGATGCGCATTCGGAGCGTTTCGATGCGCGCAAACCGTACACCATCACCTACAACAGCCATTGTGCGCGCGTCACCGTGTTGCAGGATGGCCAGGTCTTCACCCTCAACCCATTCCCGGAGGAACTCCTCCCCTGACCCCTACCGACCATGATGATCCGCAGCACACTCCTCCTGTCCGTTGCTTTGTTCGCCACAGCCTGCACAGCCCAGGACAAGTCGCCCTGCACCGATGCCACCGTGCCCGCTGTTGGCAGCACCGCAGCCACCTTTACCGCGAACGATGTGAACGGAAAGCTCGTGGACCTCGACGCCCTGCGCAAGCAAGGTCCGGTGGTGCTCTTCTTCTACCGCGGCAGCTGGTGCCCCATTTGCAACAAACACCTCGCGGCCGTGCAGGACAGTTTGCAGCTGATCCTGGACAAAGGCGCCACCGTGGTGGCCATCACGCCCGAGACACCGGAGTCCGCAGCGGGCATCATCGAAAAGAGCGGTGCCTCCTTCCCCATTGTGCATGACGCGGGCTACAAGATCCTCTGCGACTACGGCACCGCTTTCCGCGAAAGTGGCGCCAAAGTGGGTGCCATGAAAGTGGCCGGGTACAACATCCCCAAAGCCAACGGCAACGACGAGAACGTGCTTACCGTGCCCGCCACCTTCATCATCGGGCAGGACGGAACGATCATCGCTTCGCACTACGACACCAACTACAAGGACCGCATGAGCGTGAAGGAGATCCTCGCCGCACTGCCCTGATAATTCTCTTCTTGATCTGATGTGATCAAGCTTGAAGCCGGAGCTCGAACCATGGCAAGTCGCACCCTCCTGAGGTCCTTGGGCATCGCGTTGCTGGTCTTCACCATCTGGAGTGCGTGGGGCCTTAGCAGGCTTCAGTACACGTACGACATAGACCGTTTCTTTCCGCAGGATGATCCGGCGGTGACCCACTACGCCGCGCACAAGGCACGCTTCGGCGATGAGCTGCGCGTGCTGGTGGTTGGCTTGGAACTGCCCGATGGCCTGAATGCCGATGCCTTGCATCGGGTGGCCCTGCTTACCGATACCCTGGAACAGTTGCCGGTGGTGGAAGCGGTGCGCTCGCTAAGCACACTCAGCGAACCCTTTCGCATGCCCATGGGCGAGTGGGTGAACGCGCCGTTCTTCAACGAACCCTACTCGGACTACGAAGCAGGGGCGGAACGGCTGGCCCAGCGTGAAGCCTTGCGCGGCATCTTCCTGGGGCGCGCTGGAAAGGCCACGGCCTTGGTGCTAACGCTGGCTCCGTCCCTTACATCCGCCGAGGGCAGCGTGGCCTTGGAAGCGATCCTTTCGCGCGTGGCTCGGGCAGGGCTGGTAGCGCACTATGCCGGCCGCATCGCCACCCAACAACACTACCTAAAGGCAACGCGAAGGCAACTCATCGGGCTGGGCACTGCGGCCTTGCTGTTGATGCTCGTGGTGCTGTTCATCCTGTTCCGCTGTCCGGTCACGGCCCTCAGTCCACTGTTGATCAGCGCGCTGGCCCTGGTGTGGACGCTCGGCCCCTTGGGATGGTTGGGCGTGGGCATTGAACCCTTGCTATCCCTGCTGCCCACGCTGCTACTGGTGCTGGGCTCGGCCTTCAGCATCCACATCGTTACCCGCTTCCGCGAACACCGTCGCGGCGGCATGGACCGACCTGCTGCCATGCGTGCCGCCCTCTCCGATACACGCCGTGCGAACGCCTTGAGCGCGATGAGCACGGCCATCGGCTTTGCTACGCTCGCACTACACCCGATAGCACCCTTGCAGGTCTTCGGTCTGGCGGCTGCTTGGGGCATGCTGGCTGCTTGGTTGGCTGCGCGCTTGGTACTGCCAATGCTAACGAAGCACCTTTCCGACCCACCGAAGCAAGCCAAGGCGCACATGTCTTTGCAGGTCGGTCCACAGGCCTACCGCTACGCCCCTTGGTTCGCGGGCATTGTTCTACTGGCCGGCATCGCTGCCATCCCACACTTGCAGGTGAACAACCACTTCCTCGATGATCTTGATAGTAGCAGTGCGCTCGGCCGCGATGTGTCCTTTTTCGAGGAGCGCTTCAGCGGCACGCGTCCGCTGGAGATCGGCATCGTGCCCACGCGTGTCGGCACTACACTATTGGAACCCGCACAACTCCATGCCATCGACACACTCGCACGGGCACTGCGCCAGCGGCTCAGTATCGCACTTCCGCTCTCGCCCGCCGATCTGGCACGCGCGGCCATGCGCGGCAACCACCTCGGCGATGCACTGCCCTCCGATGGGAACGAAACGCGTAGGGTGCGGTCCACCCTGAAGCGTGCTTTGCATACCGGTGCCACCATCGGACTGCTCGACAGCAGCTTCACGCACGGGCGCATTACCGGCCGCCTGCCCGACATCGGTTCGGTGGCTTTCGCAGCGCACATGGATGCACTGGAACCTTTGTTGCGCAACGCCCACATCACGGCTACGGTAACGGGTGGCGCCTGGCTGATGGACCTGGCCAACAGGCGTATCGCGGATGTGCTGGTGTATGGCATGCTGGCTGCGGTGTTGCTCAATGCACTGCTCATCACGCTGGTGTTGCGATCACCTCGGCTGGGCCTCTTCAGCATCCTGCCGAACCTTGTGCCGCTGGCAACGGTGGCCTTGCTCATGTGGGCCTTCGGCATTCCGTTGAAGGTCGGCACGGCCATGGTGTTCCCAATCCTCTACGGCATTGCGCTGGACGATACCATGCATGTGCTGATGCACCCCGCAGCTCAGGGTGGTCGCAAAGGGATGCTTCACGCCGTGCGCGAACTGCTGCCCTCTCTGCGCAACACCACGCTGGTTGTCTCCTTGGGCTTCGCGCTGTTCGTGTTCTCGTCCTTCCCCAGCATCGCCGTGTTCGGCATCCTTACGGCCATTGGACTCTGGGCCGCATTGGCCGCGGATGTGTGGCTGCTGCCTGCATTGGCCTCAGAACGCGGTCGCGAAATTCCATTGCACGACATACGAACCATTCCCGCATGAACCGCTATCTGATGAAAACAACCCTGCTCACCCTTACCGCCGGACTGGCCTGGTTCGGATACACCCAGGTATTCGCGCCGCAGTACGAACAACCCGTGATCGATCCTTCCGAGCTGCCCGCTCCAACAGCCACCGTCCTGGACTTCCAGCCCATGACCCGCCCGTTGCTGCAGGAATATACCAGCACCGGTTGTCCGGGTTGCGGCAGCTGGGGCAAGCCCACGTTCATGGAGCTGGCCGCCAAGCACGGCAATGCGATCACGGCGCTCTCCCTGCACATCAAATACCGCGACCCCATGATCACCGTGGAAAGCGAGGCGCTGGGCGACAACCGCTTTGGAGCGCTCTTCACACCGCAGATCTGGGTGGACGGCGAGAACGCGGTGCTGATCAGCAACGGCGGCATCGATCCTGGTTCGGCCAAGCATGCATCGCAACTGATCGAACGGCAACGGGCGCAGCAGCAACCCATGGTGGCCGCCAAGGCCAGCGCAAAGGACAGGACCTTGGAGGTGAGCTACGGAGCATCGTTCCAGCATTTAACACCGGAAGGCGAATACGCGCTGGCCTGCTACCTGGTGGAGAACGGTATCGTATACAAGCAGGCCGGCCACGCCGCGAACCCCGCCACGCACCACCATGTGCTGCGCGCTTCTGCGGAGGGCACCTTCGGAACCCCGTTCACCAAGGCGCAACTGGATGCCGATGCACGGCTGCTGAAGCGGCACGTCTTCGCACTTACCGCCGAACAGCGGCCCGAGAACGTGCATGCCGTGGTGGTGCTTTGGCAACGCAGCAACGGCCGATGGCTGGCGCTGAACAGTGTGCGATCCTGATGCTGGACAACGGTGTGGGTAACCTGCGTCAAGCGGTACGCTGTTGCGCCGCTGGGTGTAGGCGATCTCATTCATCTTCCTGATCAACAAGGACCTCTTCACGCAGCGGAGCTGAACCGCCCGTTGTACTATTGGAAGGGCGCACGCAGGGAGGTGTGCGCCCTTCCTCGTGCGTTACTTCGTACCGGATGACCACACGATGTGCGGTTCGCGTGAGACCCACTTACGCTGCTGAATAACACATTGCACAACCCCTCAGCCCCACCACACCGCGTAGCCCTTGCGGCGCAATTCGAGCGCCAGCCCCTTCTCCACCTCCAGCGCTTCCGCCCTGCTCAGCGGGCCTATCTCCTGGTACAGGCTGGGGCGCAGGTACAGCCCATATTTCTGCACAATGGTGCTCGCCAGCTTCTGCCCCTTGGCGTTGCGGTAACCGCTCTTGTGCTGCGCAAAGCGCTCCTGTGGGGTCTTGGCCGTTTGCCCCACATACAGGCACTCCAGGACGCCATTGTACTGCGGGTTCGCCTCACGGAACTTCCGGTCCTCCGTGTACACCTTGCGGTGCAGCTCTATCACGTACACGGTGTGGGCGGTGGGCATGGGGAGGGAGCGATCAGAGGATGAGATGATCAGATGATCAGAAAATTAGAGGATCTGAAAATTAGACCCCCGATACGTATCGGGGCAGAAAATGGAGGCATGTACAAAGCAAGCAACCCCGGCCAGAGTGGCCGGGGTTGTTGCATGAGAAACGAAGGGTCCAAGCAAGTGCAGTGTGCATCCCGATCGCGACCAACACGTGGATCGGTCAACCGTCAACCGTCTTGG
>JBBEDG010000015.1:0-8786 GCA_040881405.1 Flavobacteriales bacterium
CGCAGCCACCCCAAAGATCGAAGGACAGCATGAAGGTGTCACTCCGAGCGCAGCCACCCCAAAGATCGAAGGACAGCATGAAGGTGTCACTCCGAGCGCAGCCGAGGAGTCACACCTTCATGATGTCCTTCTCCTTCGCCTCGAAGAACGCATCGACCTTCTTGTTGTAGGTGGCGGTGAGCTTCTCCACTTCGGCTTCCAAACCTTTTGCGGTGTCCTCAGGCAAGCCGTCCTTCTTGGCGGCTTTGATGGCTTCCATGGCCTTCTGGCGGCTGCTGCGGATACCCACCTTGGCATGCTCGGCCTCCTTGCCTGCACCTTTCACGAGGTCCTTGCGGCGGTCCTCGGTGAGCATGGGCACGTGGATGATGATGCTCTCCCCGTTATTGCTGGGATTGAAGCCGAGGTTCGAGCCTATGATGGCCTTCTCGATCGTATCGATCATCTTCTTTTCCCAAGGCTTCACATACAGCGTGCGGGCATCGCCGGTGTTGATGGCTGCAACTTGGGACAAGGGCACCATACCTCCGTAATAGTCCACCTTCACGGTCTCCAACATACCAGGGTTCGCGGCACCGGCGCGGATCTTCGTCAACTCGTGCTCGAGGTGGTCAACGGCATTCTGCATGTGTTCCTCACATTGCTGGATGGCGGTGGTGGTGTCGCTCATGGTCGTTGGAATGATGGGGGTTCGCGTTCGGGGTGGCAAAAATAGAAAAGCAGGCGGGCTATGGGCACTGTGCCCACTATTCACAGGAATCGGAAGCTGAGCCCGAAGACCAGATGCCTGCCCTGCCAGAAGCGGTCCACGCCATTTCCAGTTACCGTGGTACCGGTACCTCCCGTAGTGGTATCGCCGGTACTTATACGTTCCAGGTCGGTGGCACCGTAGGATACAGCACCATCGCGCTCAAGGTCGTTCATGGCCCTGCGGTCGTTCTGCGCACCCACCAGGAAGGGGTAGGCCAGTATGTTGCCACGCACCCGTTCGTAGCTGCGGCCCATGTCGGAGAACTCAGATGCCATGTACCAACGGCTTTGGGCGAACAGGTTGAAGCGGCCGATCTCCAATCCACCGCCGAAGCTGAAGTTCGTGAACCATAGGTTGGGGCCCACCGAGGAGAGCGAGGGCTTCACATCCTTGAATTGGTCGGCCTGTACGGTGTAGCTGTAGTCGCTGCGGTCAAGGCGCACGAGAACGTTCGTCACTTCGTAGTCCGCCTGGGTACGCACCACATCCATTCCGAAGCCGAACTCCATGTACAGTTTCGGAACGTTGTCGTAGATGTGGTTCTCGCCTAGGTACCAGCGGATGGGAATGCTGAAACTGGCCATGTCCATGCGCACATTGCTCAAGCGGTAGCGGTCGTACTCCAAGAGTTCGGTTCCATCAACGTTAGGACCTGTAACTGGTTGCAAGGACACGACCGTTCCTTCTCGGGGAGTCAAGAACAAGCTGCCAATTCCCAATTCCGTGTTGCCAAAAAGAACGGTCTGTGGCGCGAAAATGTCCGAGGTGGTGCGCAGATCGGCAATGTGGCCAATGTCGAAAGGAGTCTCGTCAAGCTCCACCATGCCGGGCCAAACGCCAATTTGCAGGCCGATGGCCACTTTACCGGGTACGGCCACGCCATTGTTCCGTTCACGCGCTCGAACGGCCACTTCCAGCGCCCCTCCCGGCCTGAAACTGCCGAAGTAGTTGGACCCCAGCCCCATGGCCCGCAATTCCACGATGGAGTTGCGCTGGCTTCCGGGGCCATCGCGTTTCAACCGCACAGGCTCACGCGAAGGGATCGGGACCTCCTCCGGCTTGGGGGTCTGCACGTTCACGTCCTTACCCCGCGGGTATGCGGTGTAGGTTTCCGCACTGCCAAGGAGCACACCGGTGCCGGTATCCAGCATGCGCAGCATCAAGTGCATCTTTTTATCCACCTCGAATACGCGCCCAGTAATGATGGCATCGGCGGCCATCAGGCGGCCCAGATCGATCGCCTTGCTTTCGTCGAAGGTTCCGCTGGCCGAGCGGCGCTGCTCGTCCTGCACCATGTCCAGCTGCCTCCGCTCCAACACGATCAACCCTCCGCTCTGCACCAGCCTCGCCACTATTGTCTCCTCGATGTAGGTGAGCATGATGGGCGATATGTTGCCCGCCGGAGCGATGATCTCCACCACAGCAACCCGCCGCTTTTCCTGCTCTACCAGCCGGTCGCGGATACGGTTGGAGACCTGCGCCAAACTGTCGTTGAAGGCATTCTGCGCAAGAGCGCTGCCAGCGCACAACGCCAGCAGGAGTAAAACGCTTGAACGCAGTGATATCAAGGATGGCGAACGCATGATCGTTTGCGGAACAAGCGAGTTCCGTGCCGCAATGGAGGGACAGTATGAGCCGCGAAAAGCGGTCAGAGTTCGACCAATGTACCCACCGCTTCCCCAGCCACCAAGCGCCCGAGGTTGCCGGGTTTGTTCATGTCGAACACAATGATGGGCAGGCCATTCTCCTTGCACAGCGTGAAGGCGGTCATATCCATCACGTTGAGGCCCTTGTCGTAGACCTCGGTGAATGTGATACGCTCGTACTTCGTGGCGGTCTTGTCCTTCTCCGGATCGGCGGTGTAGATACCGTCCACGCGGGTGCCCTTGAGGATCACATTGGCTTCGATCTCGATGGCGCGCAGGCTGGCCGCGGTATCGGTGGTGAAGTATGGATTGCCCGTTCCTGCACCAAAGATCACGATGCGGCCTTTTTCCAAGTGGCGCACTGCGCGGCGGCGGATGAAGGGCTCTGCGATCTGTTCCATCTTGATGGCGCTGAGCAGGCGGGTCTTGTAGCCCTTGGCCTCCAAGGCGCTCTGCAAGGCCAGGCTGTTGATCACCGTGGCCAGCATGCCCATGTGGTCTCCCTGCACCCGATCGATATTACCACCGGCCTGCATGCCCCGGTAGATGTTACCGCCCCCGATCACAATGGCCACCTCCACCCCCTGGGTGGCAATGGCGATTATCTCATCGGCATATTGGTCCAGGCGGACGTTGTCGATGCCGTAGGACTGGTTGCCCATCAGGCTTTCGCCGGAGAGCTTCAGAAGGATGCGCTTGTATTTATGGGCCATGCTATCGGGGCTGAACGGGCAGCAAAATACAACGGCTTTCCGGGCCGTTCGAAGAAGATCGGGGTCTCCATGAAAAAGCAACGGCCCCTTCGGGATGAAGGGGCCGTTGCGCTTGGGTCGGGAATGGATCAGATCGTCAACGAGTGACGTGCGAATCCGGTTGCGGTGAGTTCCTTGTCCTGGGTCTTCAGGTACTGCTCCACGCTAAGCTTGTTGTCCTTGATGAACTCCTGGGCGAGCAGGGTGCTTTCCTTGAAGAACTTACCGAGGCGACCTTGTGCGATCTTATCGGCCATCTCCGCTGGCTTGCCTTCCTGGATGGCGAGCTCCTTGCCGATCTCGACCTCCTTGTCGATCACGCTCTGGGGCACGCTTTCCTTGTTCAGGGCTACGGGTGCCATGGCAGCGATCTGCATGGCCACGTCCTTGGCAGCGGTCTCGAAACCGGCCTTGTTGAGGCCCACCAAACTGGCCACCTTGTTGCCAGGGTGGTTGTAGGCGTAGACGAATTCAGCCGATACCTGAAGGCACGCACTAACATCGATCTTCTCGCCGATCACGCCGGTCTGCTCAATGAGCTTCTCGGCAATGGAAAGTCCATTGCTGTCGTACGCGGCAGCTTTCAAGGCGTCGATCGCGTCCGCTCCCTTCTCCAGTGCGATGTCGGCGATACGCTCGGCCATGGCGGTGAAGTCGGCGTTCTTGGCCACGAAGTCGGTCTCACAGTTCACGCACACCAATACCCCGGTCTTGCCGTCGGCGCTGGTCTTGGCGATCACCAAGCCTTCGCTGGCATCACGGTCGGCGCGCTTGGCAGCGACCTTCTGGCCTTGCTTGCGCAGGTGGTCAATGGCACCATCGAAGTCGCCATTGGCCTCAACGAGGGCTTTTTTACAATCCATCATGCCAGCACCAGTGATCTGGCGCAGCTTGTTCACATCGGCAGCGGTAATGGCCATAGTGCTCATGGTTTATGTTCGAATTGCATACTCCGCAGGACCATCCTGCAAAGCACACGGTGCAAATGATCAAATGGTCTCTTCGGCGTCGTCCACCTTGGCAACGACTTCCTCTTCGGCACCCACTTCGGCTGCTTCGTCGGCGCTTTCGTCAACCATGGTCTTGTCGCCTTTACGCTCCTCCAGCCCTTCGTTGATGGCTTGCACCATCACGCTCAGGATGAGGTCGATGCTCTTGGTGGCATCGTCGTTGGCAGGGATCGGGAAGTCGACCTTGGTGGGATCGCTGTTGGTATCCACCATTGCGAAGGTAGGGATGTTCAACTTGCGTGCCTCGGCCACAGCGATGTGTTCCTTGGTAACGTCGATGATGAACAGGGCGCTTGGCAGACGAGTGAGTTCGGCGATGGAACCCAGGTTCTTCTCCATCTTCTCCCGCTGGCGGGTCACTTGCAGACGCTCGCGCTTGCTCATGTTGTCGAAGGTGCCATCGGTCTTCATGCGATCGATGGTCGACATCTTCTTCACCGTACGGCGGATGGTGCCGAAATTGGTGAGCATACCACCGCTCCAACGCTCGGTGATAAAGGGCATACCGGTCTCCTTGACCCGTTCGGCCACGATATCCTTCGCCTGCTTCTTGGTAGCTACGAAGAGGATCTTCTTGCCACTGCGGGCAATGCTCTTCATGGCAGCGGCAGCCTCATCGAGCTTTACCGCGGTCTTGTTCAGATCGATGATGTGGATCCCCTTCTTCTCTCCGAAGATGTAGGGGGCCATTGCTGGGTTCCACTTGCGCTTGAGGTGGCCGAAGTGCACACCTGCTTCGAGCAATTGGTTGAAATCAGGACGAGCCATTTTTTCCTTGGTTTAGTTCACATTCCTTGTTCCCGTTGGTACAGGCATCCTGACGGTAGCGCGCGGACGCCCTTCGACCCTTCCACGAATGGCAGGTGCCTCAGGGCGGCTGCAACGGTCCTCCAGGATTGGATCCTGAACAAGCGTAGGGACCTTAACGCTTGCTGAATTGGAAACGCTTACGCGCTTTCTTCTGACCGAACTTCTTGCGTTCCACAGCGCGCGGGTCGCGCGTCATGAGTTCTTCCGCCTTCAGTTTGGGTTTATGCTCTGGATCGATCTCCACCAAGGCACGAGCGATGCCCAAACGCAGGGCGTCCACCTGGCCGGTGATGCCACCACCATGGAGACGTGCGGTCACGTCGTACTTGCCAACGGTGTCGGTGAGTTTGAAGGGCTGCTCCAGTTTGAACTGTTGCATGGTGATGGGGAAGTATTCCTTCCCATCGCGGCCATTGACGATGATCTCGCCGGTTCCCTCGGTGAGGGTTACGCGGGCTACCGAGGTCTTGCGCCTGCCGAGGCTGATAACAGGGTCCATCTTACTTGATCGTGTTCAGGTCGAACGTACGTGGCTTCTGTGCTTCGTGCTTGTGCTCGCTGCCAACAACCACATGGAGGTTGTTGAAGAGGCGGCGACCAAGACGGTTCTTGGGGAGCATGCCGCGAACGGCGAGCTCCACCAGGGCCTCAGGCTTGCGGGCCTTCAGGTCCTTTGCCTTCTCGCGGGTCTGGCCTCCTGGATACAAGCTGTAACGCTGGTACTCCTTGTCGGCCATCTTCGTTCCCGTCAGACGGATCTTCTCGGCATTGATCACAATGATGTGATCGCCGCAGTTCACGTGCGGGGTGAAGGTGGGCTTGTGCTTGCCGCGGACGATCATCGCCACTTTGCTGGCAAAACGGCCAAGTACTTCATTCTCAGCATCCACGATCAGCCACTCCTGCTGAACGGTGGCGTCATTCGCCATGCTGGTTGTGTAGGTAGTCGAAGCCACTGTCTGGTGGTTTTAATGGGGTATTCCCCGGAAACGGGCTGCGAAGATAGATCCTTTTCCGGGAAACCAACAAAGGGGTGTTCACAGAGCAGGCACCATTGTCCTTCGGCAGCCACGAATGGCCCAATTTCAGCCGATCACCCCCAGCTCCTTCCCCACCTTGGCGAAGGCTGCCAGAGCGCGGTCGATATGCTCGTCGGTATGGGCTGCGCTTAGCTGCACGCGTATCCGCGCCGTGTCCTTGGGCACCACGGGGTAGAAGAAGCCGATGACGTAGATGCCTTCGGCCAGCAGTTTGTCGGCCATTACCTGGCTGAGCTTGGCATCGCCAAGCATCACGGGTACGATGGCCGCACCGGCACCACGTGTCTTGAAACCGAGCGCTTCGATGCCGCTGCGGAAACGGTCCACGTTCTTCTCCAAACGATCACGGAGCTCGGTGCTAGCGCTCAGCAGGTCGATCACCTTGATGCTGGCCCCCACGATGGAAGGTGCAAGGGAGTTACTGAAGAGGTAAGGACGTGAGCGTTGGCGGAGCAATTCCACGATCTCCTTACGCGCACAGGTGTAGCCCCCCATCGCACCACCCAAGGCCTTGCCAAGAGTACCGGTAATGATGTCCACCCTGCCCATTACTCCACAATGCTCCAAGCTACCTCGGCCGGTTTTGCCAATGAAGCCTGCTGCGTGGCATTCGTCCACCATCACCAAGGCCTCGTACTTATCTGCCAGGTCGCAAATGCCTTTCAGGTCGGCCACGATGCCATCCATGCTGAACACACCATCGGTGACGATGATGATGTGCCGTGCGCCATCGGCCCGGGCGGCTTTCAGCTGTTGCTCCAGATCGGCCATGTCGTTATTGGCATAGCGGTAGCGCTTGGCCTTGCAAAGGCGCACCCCATCGATGATGCTCGCATGGTTCAGCGCATCACTGATGATGGCATCGTTCTCGCCCAGCAAGGGCTCGAATACTCCGCCGTTGGCATCGAAACAGGCCGCGTAAAGAATGGTATCCTCCAGACCGTGGAAGGCGGCGAGCTTCTGCTCCAACTCCTTGTGGATGTCCTGCGTGCCGCAGATGAAGCGGACGCTGCTCATGCCGAAGCCATGGCTGTCCAAGCTTTCACGAGCAGCCTTCACCACTTCGGGGTGTGAGGAAAGGCCCAGGTAATTGTTGGCGCAGAAGTTCAGCACCTGTTTCCCGTTCACCGTGATCTGGGCACCCTGCTCGCTGGTGATGATGCGTTCACGCTTGAAGAGACCGGCCTCTTCGATGCTGTTGAGTTCCTGCTGGAGATGCTGTTGGAGTGTGCCGTACATGGGTATGGTGCTTGGGGTCCTGCCGATCGGCGGGCGGGCAGCGAAGTTATACCCCATCGCTGTAGCGGGCCTTCGAGACACACCTCCGCTCGGGGGAACACAACGAGCCGAGCCGGCGTACCCCTTACCCTCTGAAGCAATGCCAGCAACTTGTTTGATCACTTCATCAAGTCCAGATAGCCCAGCACCAAGGTCCGGAGGGGAACATGGATATCGTCCGTCGCATGAGGCACTCCGAAAGCAGGATACGAGCGGGAACTTGTTGGCCTAAGAATAGCGTAAGATGGACGCGAACGAGTCATCCGTGCAGAGCCACCATCCATGCACTAACCGCCGACGTGATGAGCTGCGGACGGATCGATGTTCAGGATGCTACCGAGTTCCTATGCGGCGGATCACTACAAACGCTCAAAGCTTCCTGAAGTAGCCATTGGAATACTCATTCGCGTAGAGCACACTCACCTTCTCTGGTTTGTCCTTGAAGAATTCGTCCGTGGCACGCTTCACACCAGGGGAACGATACCCTCCCGAAATGCCTTCCCGCGCAAGGACGGTTTCGTCGTAATACACTGCGATCATCCCAATGGCTCCGGGCGACATGCGTTCATACACGTGCGGCAGGAGGTGGCGGGTCGATTCGTAGAGATCACCATCGAACAAGGCAAAGCTGATCCTTTCGGGCAGGTACTTGGGCACCGTCTCCTCGAACCAACCCTTGTGGGTATGGGGCATCTTCAGGTTCAGCGACTTGAACTTCTGGGTGAACAGGTCCAAGCCGGCAGCCATGTATCCCTTGCCGTAAACATTGTCCTTTTGATCGTTCTCTGTGAGTTCCGGCAGTCCCTCGAAACTGTCGAATGCGTGGACCTGTTTGGAGGGGTCCAATTCCGTGATGATCCGTTGCATCACGATGGTACTGTCACCGGCATTGCAGCCAAGGTCGACCACATCGCCCGGGACCTTGTTGGCTACGGTCTGTTCCAGCAGGTGGAACAGGTTCATGCGCGCCTCGATGTTGGCCATATCGGAGGGCGCAGGGGTAAGGCGCACGGGCATACGCAACTTGCGAAGTACCTTGTTCGAGAAGCGCTGCCAGGACGTTGGATCGCGGTGGTCCCAATCGAAAGTGGTGGCTATGAATGCGTTGTCCATGAGGTATGCTTTGTCTATCGTATTGGTCCGGGATGCGAATATCCGGAGCCAAAGACCGCTGTATACTTAGCTCACAGGAAAAGGGTTCACTTGAAGACCTCCACAGCGCTCATGGCACCACCGACGGCCTTACCAATTGCATAGGCGGCATTCGCCTTAGCCTTACCATGCTTGACCCAGCGCTTGTACTTGTCATCGAGGTAGCGGTCGTAGTTCTGGGAGTTCAGCACAATGCGGCCGTAAGTGATACTTGGTCCATGGGTGATGGTAGTATGCCACCAGCCACAAGGGAAGAAGAGAGTCTCCCCTTCGCACAGCATTTCGCGGTAGGGTGTTGCTTTTGCGAACAAGGGGAATTTTTCAAGGTCCGGATCGAACACATTGTT
>JBBEDG010000016.1:0-8742 GCA_040881405.1 Flavobacteriales bacterium
TAACTCAAGGCAAACGCGACTAGGCTCACCCTGACACCCATATCGCGTCCCTACGGGACTGTATTCCATTTGGTGACGAACTATTCTTCCCATATCACGTCCCTACGGGACTGAGCTCCACCTCACACCCACACGTTCTGCACGGTTCTGATACGATCAGTATAAGCATCCAAGATCCATGGATCTTGTGTCCTGAATTTCCTCCAGGGTATCGATGGTCCAGGACGCAATAGCCTTGGTACGCAATTCCATGTCCCGATGCTTATCCGGTTCTTTGTGGTATGCGCGTCGCTCTCCTGATCCCACTACTGTCCTTGTTCACACTGGCTTCGATCGCACAGGAGCCCGTCGCATACCGCCTCTTCGATGGCAAGGGCAAAGAGGTGAAGCATAAGACCATGATGAAGGCTCTCGGCACAGCCGATGTGATCCTCTTTGGCGAGCAGCACAACAGCGCCATCGCCCACTGGCTGCAACTGGTGGTGGCGCGCGAGTTGGCCGCGAAGGGACCGCTCACCATGGGTGCCGAAATGATCGAGGCCGATGACCAGTCCACGCTGGACCGCTACCTGCGTGGCGAGATCGACCAGGCCGCCTTCGACACCCTTGCAGGTTTGTGGAAGAACCACGCAAGCGACTATGCACCACTGGTCGATCTGGCAAAGGAGAAAGGCCTGCGCTTCATCGCCACCAACGTGCCACGCCGTTACGCGAGCATGGTGTACAAAGGCGGTTTCGAGGCCTTGGACACGTTGCCCGATGCCGAGAAACAATGGATCGCGCCGCTGCCCTTCGCCTACGATCCCGAGCTACCCGGCTACAAGGCCATGCTCGACATGGGGCACGGCCATGCCAGTCCCACAATGCCCATGGCACAGGCGCTGAAGGATGCTACCATGGCGCATTTCATCCTCGCAAATTTTCAGCAGGGCACTGCCTTTCTACACTTCAACGGCACCTACCATTCGGACAACTATGAGGGCATCGGGTGGTACTTGAAGCGTGCGCGTCCGGAGTTGCGCGTCGCCACCATCGCCACGGTGACACAAGCCGATGCGTCGAAGCTTGATGCCGAGCATATAGGCAAGGCGGACTTCATTCTGGTGGTGGATGAAGCGGTGCCCGGCACGTATTGAGGCGGAGACCTCGCCGTGCCAAATACCTCCTGATCGGTCCCTTCGATCCCACGATCCACTGTGCAAACTTCCTTTGTTGTACACCCGGTGTTGAAAGCCTTCGCAAAGCCGCCATGGATGCACTCATGATCCCGCGGATCGAGC
Organism: Flavobacteriales bacterium; assembly: GCA_040881405.1. Classification (GTDB taxonomy): domain Bacteria; phylum Bacteroidota; class Bacteroidia; order Flavobacteriales_F; family PHOS-HE28; genus PHOS-HE28. The sequence continues at coordinate 1,281 of JBBEDG010000016.1, forward strand.
AGTGACCGAACTTTCCCGCCATCGGCATCCCGATAGCCCCGCCGATCGGAGCTTGCGGTCGCGGTTGAAAACAGTGTGGGATCTCGTGTCGTTTTCCGCATGATGATCCTCACAGATCTCCGTTGCTTCACGGTCCACTTTCGCCGCCCACCGAACTTTACATCCGCATCAACCCATGTCAACCACCGTCACCGCAACCACCAGCGTCCAGCCCGAAATGAAGCGCAAGACCGACACGAAGAAGAAGACCTGGACCAACGAGGAGGTGCTGAAGAACGCGCTGGACTATTTCAAGGGCGATGACCTGGCGGCCACCACGTGGATGAACAAGTATGCACTGCGTGATGCCGATGGGCAGCTCGTGGAAAGCGGTCCGGCCGACATGCACCGGCGCATGGCGAAGGAGTTCGCACGCATGGAGGCGAAGTACACAGCTCTTCCAGCGGAGAAACGTGCGCTGCTTTCCGTATACGGGAAGGCGCGTCCTGCCTTGGATGAGGAACGCATCTTCAAACTCTTCGACGGCTTCCGTGATGTGGTACCGCAGGGCAGCGTGATGGCCTCTCTCGGCGATCCTTACCGTCTGGCCTCGCTGAGCAACTGCGTGGTGATCCCCCCTCCTGTGGATAGCTACGGCGGCATCTTCCACAACGACCAGCAGCTCGCCCAGCTCTTCAAGCGCCGCTGTGGCGTGGGCTTCGACCTTAGCACCCTGCGTCCCGAAGGCGCGTCCGTTAGCAATGCCGCGCGCACCAGCACCGGCGCGGTCAGCTTCATGGAACGCTTCAGCAACACCACGCGCGAAGTGGCGCAGAAGGGTAGGAGGGGAGCGCTGATGCTCACCATGGACATCGCCCATCCCGACGTGGAGAAGTTCATCACCATGAAGCAGGACCTCGGGAAAGTGACCGGCGCGAACGTGAGCGTGCGCATCAGCGACGAGTTCCTACAGGCCGTGGAAGCCGATGCCGACTTCACGCTGCGCTGGCCGATAGACAGCAAAGAACCCAGCGTCACCAAAGCGGTGAAGGCCCGCGAGCTGTGGAACACGCTGATCGGCTGCGCGCACGCAACCGCCGAACCGGGCGTGATCTTTTGGGACCGCCAGCACAAGTACAGCACCAGCAGCGTGTACCCCGGCTTCCGCAACGAGAGCACCAATCCGTGCAGCGAGATCGCCATGCAGGGTGGTGACAGTTGCCGCCTGATCGCGATCAACCTCTACAGCTTCGTCAACGAACCATTCACCGCCAAAGCCTGGTTCGATCACGCGCGCTTCGCAGCCGTTACCTACGAGTCGCAACGCCTGATGGACGACCTGGTGGACCTGGAGCTGGAGGCCGTGGATCGCATCCTGGCCAAGGTGGATAGCGACCCCGAACCCGACGAGCTAAAGCGCACCGAGCGCGAGACCTGGGAACTGCTGCGCGACACCGGGAAGAAGGGCCGCCGCACGGGATTGGGCTTCACCGGACTGGCCGATGCGCTCGCTGGACTTGGACTGAAGTACGACAGCGATGAAGCTATTTCCGCCGCCGAGGAGATGCTGAAGACCAAGTGCAGCGCGGAGTTCGATAGCAGCATCGACATGGCCATCGAGCGTGGCGCCTTCGAGGGTTTCGCGCCCGCCGTGGAGCGCACCAGCGAATTCACCGCCATGCTGGAAAAGGAACTGCCCGAGGTTCATGACCGCATGATGCGCCATGGTCGTCGCAACATCAGCCTTAGCACCGTGGCGCCCACCGGCACCCTCAGCCTGCTCACGCGCACCAGCAGCGGTATCGAACCCGTGTACATGCTGGGCTACACGCGCCGCCGCAAGATCACGCATGCCGACACCAGCGCCAAGGTCAGCTTCACCGATGACCTCGGCGACCAGTGGGAAGAATTCACCGTACATCACCCGCGTGTGCTGGACTGGATGCAGGCCACTGGAAAAAGTGATGCGGCCGAAAGCCCCTACGCCGGCGCCACCGCCAACGACATCGACTGGCACCGCCGCATCCGCATGCAGTCGGTGATCCAGAAGTACACCACGCACAGCATCAGCAGCACCATCAACCTGCCCAGCACCGCCACGGTGGAGGAGGTGGGCGGCATCTACCTGGACGCCTGGCACCACGGCCTGAAGGGCATCACCGTGTACCGCGATGGCAGCCGCAGCGGCGTGTTAATAGCTACCGACAAAGGCACTGTACCGTAGACCCATTGGGTCGACCAGCCCCATAATCAGCCGCGACCCGAAACCCTGGATGCTGATGTATTGCGTTTCAACAACGACACCGAGCCCTGGCTGGCCGTGGTGGGCCTGCTGGACGGCAAGCCCTACGAGATCTTCACCGGCAAGGCCAACGGCGGGTTCGAGTTGCCCAAGTGGGTCACCAAGGGCTGGGTGGTGAAGCGCAAGGACGCCGAGCGTGGTACCAACCGCTACGACCTGGAGTACGCCGACGATGAAGGCTACAAGGTCACCGTGCAGGGCCTCAGCCGCACCTTCAACAAGGAGTTCTGGAACTACGCCATCCTCATCAGCGGCATGTTGCGCCAAGGCATGCCCGTGCCGCAGGTGGTGGACGTGGTGGCCAACCTCAACCTCTACGACAACACCCTCAACACTTGGAAGAACGGCGTGGTGCGCACCCTGTCGCGCTACATCGCCGACGGCACCCAAGCCCTTGGTCGCAAGTGCCAGGAGTGCGGCGATGCCGAAGGGTTGTATTACGAGGAGGGGTGTTTGAAGTGCCGCAGTTGTGGGGGTACGAAATGCGGGTGATAGCCCGCACTGACGTATCAGCAACGCAACCGGAGCGTCGCTCCGATACACATCGGAGCATTGGGTCGACCGATGGTGCGATCCTAAATGAACTGTAAGGTCAGCAAGCCGTGCTCGGCTGTCCATTATCTTCGCACAACCCCCATGGAGAACAAAGCACAATTGACGGAAGCCCTGCAAGCGAATGCAGCGGAAATTCAAGCCTTTGGTGTTATCCGATTGGGCGTGTTCGGTTCGTTCGCACGGGATACGGCCACCGCAGATAGCGATGTGGACCTCTTCGTGGATTTCGATCCGGACCAAAAAAGTTTGAAGAACCTGGTCGGTCTCTCGCGTTTCCTCGAAGGGCTCTTGGGGCGCAAAGTCGACCTGGTAACTCCGGCGTCGCTCAACCCATTCATCGGAAAACACATCCTTCAGGAGGTCCAGTATGTCTCCCTCGCTGCTTGATCTCTGCGCCACATCGCACACGAATGCGATTTCCTGATGCACTTGATGCAAGATGGCGATCGTGCTTCTTTGTTGGACGACCCCACCAACAGCCGAGCCATCGTGCGCAGCTTGGAGGTTATCGGCGAAGCTGTGAAGAAGCTGCCCATGGAACTGCGCGATAAATATCCACAGGTCGACTGGTCGGACATCGCAGGCATGCGCGATGTGCTCATTCACCACTATTTCGGCATCGACTACGACATCGTGTGGGGTGTGCTTCAGAACGAGATCCCGGAACTACAGCACGAGTTACGCCGAATGATCGCGCTTGAGGGAGGTTGATCCGGAGCCCCGGGTCTTTGGTCGTGTAGGCCGGAAAGCCCGGTCGCCAATGGGTAAAGTGAGTGGTCGCGGTGAGGTTTGAAGGTATCGGCCACGGAACGTTCTTCGAGCTTGGTGGACCTACGTTGCGTCACCAACGTGACCAATGCTTCTCACACCACGGCTCTCTTCCGTCCCCACCACTTCACCGCCTCATACCACAACACGCTCAGCAGGCCCACAGCTGTGGCCAATAATAGCAGGCCGATATCCGGCGAGGCCAGCTTGAAGAAGTCGCGGAACAGGGGCACGTACAACAGCAGCAAGAGCATCACCACGGTGGCCGCGAGGATGCCGCGCAGCATCGTGTTCGGGTAGCGCAGGGTATCCAGCACCGAATGCTCGAAGGAGCGGTTCACCAGCGTGAGCGCGATGTTGGCCACCACCAGCGCGGTGAAGGCCAGGGTTCGCGTCATCTCCTCGCCCAGGTCGCTATACACGGCATACTGGTAGCAGGACAACACGCCCAATGTGATCACAAGCCCTTGCGCGAGGCTGGTGCGCAGTTCCGTCCAGGACAGGAAGGTGAGGTCCATGCGCCGCGGAGGGCGCTTCATACTGCCGGGTTCCAAAGGCTCGCTCTCGTAGGCGATGCTGCACGTGGGGCCCATCAGCAGTTCCAGGAAGATCACGTGGATGGGCGTGAAGATGTTGGGGTAGATCCAGCCGAGCAGCAGCGGCAGGGCCACGGTGAGGATGATGGGGATGTGGATGCTGATGATGTACTGGATGGCCTTCTTCAGGTTGCTGTAGATGCGCCGACCTTGTGCCACAGCGTCCACCATGCGGCCCAGGTCATCGTCCAGCAGCACCAGCGCTGCGGCCTCCTTGGCCAGTTCGCTGCCGCGCTTGCCCATGGCGATGCCGATGTGCGCGGCCTTCAATGCGGGACCATCGTTCACACCATCGCCGGTCATGGCCACCACTTCGCCCTGTGCCTTCAGCGCTTTCACCACACGCAATTTGGCATCGGGGAACATGCGGGTGAAGAGGTTCCGTTCGCGCACGATGCGTTGTAGCGTGGTTTCGTCCATGGCCTGCACCTCGTCACCGGTAACAGGCGGGCCGGCCAGTGTGAAGTCCACTTGTTTGGCGATGGCCGTTGCCGTAACCGGATTGTCGCCGGTGATGATGATGGTGCGTATCCCAGCCTCACCAAAGCTGCGGAACACCTGTGCGATGTTCTTCTTCGGCGGATCGTGGAAGGCCACCAGGCCGATGTAGCGAAAGGTGAACTGTTGCTGTTCGGCGGGCCAAGCATCGCCTTGCATGGTGGTTTCTGCAACGCCCAGCACACGATAGCCCTGCGCGCCCAAAGCTTCCACCTGTGCGAGTACTTCCTGACGTTGGTCCTCCTCCAGATCGCTGCACGCAAGGATCGCTTCCGGGGCACCTTTCGCTGCAATGATCCGTGTGCCCTGTCCATCGGCGAAGACGTGCGTCATCATCGGCGGTTTGCCGCTCAACGGATACTCATGCACCATGCGAAAAGCAGGACGCCTGTCCTCCGCTGTGCTTTGCGCGTACACCTGGTGCAGCGCGGTCTCCATGGGGTCGAAGGGCACGGGCTCGCTGGCCCACATGGCGGTGGCGATCAGGTGCTGTGCTTCGGCGCTGCTCCACTGTTCCGGCTTGCGGGGACTTTCCTCGCCGCGCAGTTGCAGCGCCACTAGTTCCATGCGGTTCTCGGTGATGGTGCCGGTCTTGTCGGTGCAGATCACGGTGGCGGCACCGAGGGTTTCCACCGTCTTGGCATGTTTCACCAGCACGCCCATGCGCATCATGCGCCAGGCCCCCAGCGCCATGAAGGTGGTAAAGGCCACGGGGATCTCCTCCGGCAGTATGCTCATGGCCAGCGTGAGGCCTTTCAGCAGGCTGTCCAACCAATCGCGCGAGGCTAGGAAGTTGAGGCCCCATACGATGAGGAAGAAGAGCGTGCCCACAATGGCCATGTTGCGCACGAAGCGTTGGATCTGGCGCTCCAGGGGCGAGCGTCCTTCCTCGATGTTGGACAGCGATGTGCCGATGCGCCCGATCTCCGTCGCCTTGCCCACAGCGGTGATGCGCACCACGGCCAGCCCGCCCACGGCCTGCGTGCCACGATACATGCGGCCGGGCTTTTCGTTGCTTACCTCCTTCGGTACGCTGAAGGCTTCGCCGGTGAGGATGGATTCGTTCACCGAGAAGTCGTTGGCATGCACCACCTGCCCATCGGCGGGCACCAGTTCGCCTTCCGCGACCACCACATGGTCGCCCACCACAAGCTCTTCGGTGGGCAGTTCCAGCACCGCGTTGTTCCGTATCGCCCGGGCCTTTGGATGGGTGAACTGTTCCAAGGAATCCAGTGCGCGCCGGCTGCGTTGGTCCTGGTACAGCGAGATGGCGCTGATGAGCACGATAGCGCCCAGCATGAAGAAGGCCTCGCTCAGTTCCCCCAGGATGAAGTAGATGGTGGCCGCTGCCACCAGCAGCAGGAACATGGGTTCGGTAACGGCCGTTCGCAGGGCCTTCCAGAAGCCGCTACCCACCTTGCCATCCAGCGCGTTGCTGCCATGAGCGGCGCGCGCCGTGCTCACCTCCGCATCGGTGAGGCCCGCGAAGGGGAAGGGGTTCTCGGCCATGGGTGGGGGCATGAACACTCTGGTGCAACAGCACAACGAGGGTAAGTTACCTCAGCGTTCGGGTGGGGCATCGCACAAGGTATGCACCTCTTGCAGCACCTTCTTCACACGCGAAGACTTCACCAAGGCGGCCTCCAGCGCATCGGGCCGTTCGGCCAGGTCGCGCGCCAACACCAGCCCTTGTTCCAGCAGTCGTTCCTTTTCGGCCATGGTAAGGCTGCTTAGGCAGGTTAGCGGATAGAGCCCGCTGCGGTCTATGCGCTCCCTCAGGCTGCCCTTTGCCGGTTGGTCCCAGCCCACCATGCGCAGACCCGCGCAGGTGCCGTAGTCCATGGCATCCGAGGTGAAGCGTGTATTGGTGACCACCCAGCCGATGTGCTCGCGCTTTTCGCCACCGGGTTCATTGCGCCACGTGTGCTCCACATCCACGAAGCGCGAGCGGATGTACAGCGGCACCTTCACATCGCTCACCTTGCCGCGTGTGTTGCGGTACTTGCATTCCACCAGGTAGCGGCGCTCCGCCTTGTCGGCGATCACGTCCACCTCGTGCGTTATGCAGCGGCCCTGTACCACCACGCCCACCTGCGTGCGGTACCCGTCGCGCTCCAGCAGCCGTGCCACGAAATGTTCGAAGGGGAAGCCCGATGGTCCCAGGTCCATGATGGCCTGCTTTAGGCGATAGCGTGCTGCGGACGGCTTGGAGCGCTTGTGCAACATGCCGAATGCCATGCGGTAGAGCTTGCGTGTGCTGATGCCGGAAGTAAGCTGGGGCAACAGGGTATCGGCGATCTGCTGCGCGACATCCGCGCTGGCGCCCGAGCGCTGCAAGGAGGCCACCAGCTTGCCCAGCTGGAAGGGCACCACATCACCGCTGGCTTTGGTGATCATCAAAGGGGCTTGGGTCGACATGCGCTCAAGGTAGGGCGGGCAGTAGTAAGTTCGCCTGAGCTTTGCCGGGTCCTCTTGAACCATTCACGTGCTAAGCTGTCTTAGAGCCATCACGCCCTTCCCTGCAACCATGTCGAATAGCCTCGCAACACCGCTCTTTCGAGTGGTCCTCCTGTGCATTGCGCTGCACTCCGCAGCCTTCGCTGCAGCCCAGCTGAACGGCACCGTGCAACAGGTCTCCTTCCAAGGGCCTTTCACCAACGTGCCCATCAACTTCAGCATCTACCTGCCGCCGGGCTATGGCACGGACCTCTCCACCAACTATCCCGTGGTGTACCACCTGCACGGCTTGGGTGGCACGCATGTA